>NZ_BAAALF010000094.1:0-31893 GCF_039528135.1 Kitasatospora nipponensis
GCCCCCCCCCCCCCCCCCCCCCCCCGCCCCGGCCGGGGCGTCGGCGTGAGCGCCGCCGCGTCGCACCGGGGCGCGTCGGGCGACAGTGCGCCGGGCGACGCCCTGCGTGGCGACAGCGAGCCGGGCACCACCGGGCCGGATCCGACCGCGCTCTCCGGCGGGCGGGGTGGCCCGGCCGCGCTGCGCCCGCTGCTGGCCACCGTGCTGGCGGCGCTGGAGGCCGGCGCCGCGCGCCGGGGCGGGCCGCTGGCGCCCGGCGACCCGGCGGTGCTCGCCGACCAGGTGGCGCAGGCCTTCCGGGCGGTGGCCCGGGCCGATCCGGCAGCACCTCATGCCGACCCGGCGACCGTCGCCGGCGAGTGGGGCGCCGGCTCCCCGGAGGCGCTGGCCGAGCTCACCGAACTGCTCGCCCACGGCGCCGCCGATCCCGCCGACCCCGCCGGCGCCGCCCACCTGCACTGCCCGCCCCTCGCGGTCGCGGTCGCCGCCGGCCTGGCCGCCGCCGCGCTCAACCCCTCGCTGGACTCCTGGGACCAGGCCCCGGCCGCCACCGTGCTGGAGCGCGAGCTGCTGGCCGAACTCGCCCAGCTGGTCGGCTACCGGCCCGAGCGCGCCGCCGGCGTGCTCACCTCCGGCGGGACCGAGTCGAACCTGCTGGGCCTGATGCTGGCCCGCGACCAACTGCTCGGCGGGCAGCCCGAGCTGGACGGGGTCGACCTCTCGCGCCGACCGCGGATCCTGGCCTCCCGGGTCGCGCACTTCTCCGTCCAGCGGGCCGCCGCGCTGCTGGGCCTGGGGGAACGCTCGGTGGTGCCGGTCGCCGTCGACCGGGACCAGCGGATGGACCCGGCGGCGCTGGCCCGGGCGCTCGCGGAGGTGCGCGGCACGGGCGGCACGCCGATCGCGCTGGTCGCCACCGCCGGCACCACCGACACCGGCGCCGTCGACCCGCTGCGCGACTGCGCGCGGCTGGCACAGGAGTACGGCGCCTGGCTGCACGTGGACGCCGCCTACGGCGGGGGTGCGCTGCTCTCGCGGCGGCTGGCACCGCTGCTGGACGGCATCGCGCTGGCCGACTCGGTCTCGCTGGACTGGCACAAGCTGGGCTGGCAGCCGGTGGCCGCCGGGGTGTTCCTGGTCCGGCGGGCCGAGACCTACGCCTCGCTGGCCCGCCGCGCGGTCTACCTGAACCCGGCCGACGACGAGAAGGCCGGCTACCCGAGCCTGCTGGGCTACTCGCTGCGCACCACCCGGCGGGCCGACGCCTTCAAGATCGCCGTCACCCTGCGCACCCTGGGACGCGCCGGGCTCGGCGAACTGGTCGACCGCTGCCACGCGTTGGCCGGATTCGCGGCCGGCGCCGTGGAGGCCCGCCCGGCCCTGGAGCTGCACGCCGAACCGCTGCTGACCACCGTGCTCTTCCGCTGCCTGCCCGGCGACGCGGCCACCCGCTCCGACCCGGCGGCCGTCGACCGGTTCAACGCGGTGCTGCGCCGGCGGCTGCTGGCCGAGGGGCGCGCGGTCCTGGGACGGACCGAACTGCCCGCGCCCGAGGGGGAGGTGACAGCGGGTCTGGTGCGCCTCAAGCTCACCCTGCTCAATCCGCACACCACCGAGGCGGACGTGGAACGGCTGCTGGACGAGGTGGTCCGCACCGGCCGGCGGATCGAGCAGGAGGGGCCGGGTCAGTAGCGCCTCTCACCCGCCCGCGGGGCGCACGAAATCCGTTGGAATCCGAGTGGTCGGAACTGGAGGAAAACACACTGGTGTGACGCTCCGTGGCGCATTCCCGCGGGCCTCATTCGACTCATTCTTCACCGCCGTCCGGAAAGGTATGCGTGAACCGGTCCGGGCGGATCGGTAACGGCGATTTTCGGCCGTGCCTGGATCACATTTCGCCAACCCGCCGGCAATACTTGCGGAGCTCCGGATCGGCGGCGATAACGTCTAGTAGTCGCCGCCACACCGGGAGCACACGGCTCCCTGGGACTAGCGGCGCAAGGGGGATCCGCCATGCGCAACCGCGAATTCGCGGTGACTGCGGCATGTCGTAGCGATCGGGCGCGGCCGGCGACGGCCCCGGCGTCCGTGGCCGCCGCCCCCGACGACGCACCGCCGGACCCGCAGTCGCCGGCCTTAGAACGACCCGCCGAATAGCCGCACGGCGGTACAGCCGCACAGCCGAACATCCCCGCGGACGGAGCCGCAACCGGCCGGAAATGACCGCCGCTCCCGCCCCGCGTGAATTCGTCATCACCATGTCGTGAACAGCTCCGCACGGCCGCGCGACGGTCGGGCGACGCCGTGCCGATCGCGCGTTCCCGGGGGTGGACGCGTGCCGTGCCGTCGCCCGGAATCGCGTCGTCCTGACCGTTCTCCTCTCCTTGCGCGCAGCTGTGAGCAATGGCGCGCGCCGGGCGCTCGAACGCGCCCGCTGCCAACTTTTCCCGACCTGCTGTGAACTCAGCCATGCGACGCGGAGGCCGCGTTATGAGCGAATCGCTCCTCAGCACCGAGCCCGACCCGACCGAGTCCGACCCGACCGAGTCCGACACGTACGAGGCGTTTCCGTTCTCCGACCGCTGCCGGCGGGTGTGGGACCTCGGCGACCACCTGCTGATCGGGGTGAGCCCCGGCAACAGCTATTTCAGCCCCCGACGGATAACCGAACTCCTGCTCTGGGCAAGGGAGTTCTTTGACGCCGTGGACATCGTCTACGCGGACCTGCACGTCGACACCCAGTTCGCCGCCTTCGGCTACGAGCCCGAGCACGCCCGGCGCCGGGCCGCCAAGGAGATCAAGACCACCGCCCGGCGGATCGAGCGCGGGGTGGCGCAGGCGCGGTGGGACGCCGTCCGGGTCCGCGCACTCTCCGACTTCCTGCCCGATGACGGCTACCAGCAGCTGCGCGCCGAGATCGACCGGGCGCTCGCCGGCGACCCGGTCTTCCGGACCGCCGCCGAGGGGATGGCGCGCTCCTTCCTGGGCGCCCGGCTGGCCGAGGGAGCGGCGCCGACCGCCGGGCAACTGGCGGCCGGACTGCGTTACATCTGCGCCGAGCTGCCGTTCTTCCTGGACACCCCCAGGCTGCTCGGGGTGCCCAGTTCGGTCTCCTGCTACCACATCGAACTCCCGCTCACCCCGGTGCTGTTCGGGCGCGGGGAGGGACTGCGGGCGGTGCCCGAACAGGGCTACGCGGTGGTCCGCCCGGCCGTCTCCAGCACCGATCCCACCGACCCCGCAGCCCCGGCCCCCGCCGTCGCTGCCGCCGATCCCGTCACCGAGCCCGTCCCCGCCGCCGCTGCCGCCTGAGCACCCGCGACGGCGTCCGCGCCCCGACGGGCCGGACGTCCGGCCACCTCACCCCTCCCAAGGAGAACCACCCGATGACCAGCACCATCCTGCCCACCGAGGACCTGCCGGCCTTCCCGCTCTCGCGGCGCGGCGACGTGCTGCCGCCGGAGGCCGAGCGGCTGCGCGCGGAGCAGCCGATCGCCCGGGTGCGCACCATGACCGGCGACGAGGCCTGGCTGGTCAGCAGCTACCGGCTGGCCAAGCAGGTGCTCGAGGACGAGCGGTTCAGCCTCAAGGACACCGCCAACCCCGGGGTGCCGCGCCAGTACGCGCTGACCATCCCGCCGGAGGTGGTCGACAACATGGGCAACATCAACAGCGCAGGCCTGCGCGACGCAGTGATGAGGACTCTCTCGCCGCGCGCGGACCGGGAGTTGGGAAGCCGGCTGGAGGCCACGGCGCACCGGCTGCTGGACGCGCTGATCGCCCAGGGCCCTCCGGCCGACCTGCGCGACGGCTTCACCGAGCCGTACTCGGCCGCGCTGCACTGCCGGCTGCTGGGCATCCCCACCGACGACTGGCGACGGCTGATGTCCGGCATCGACGTCGCCTTCGTGACCAGCCCGGCACCCTTCGAGGGCTCGGCCCCCAACTGGTACAAGGACCTCGGCTACATGGTGGAGCGGCTGAACGCCGACCCGGCGCCGACCGAGGGGCTGCTCGGCCGGTTCGTGGCGCTGCGCCGCTCCCCGGACGTCTCTGACCAGGTGAGCGACGACCTGCTGGCCACCGTCGCGCTCTCGCTCTTCGGCGCGGGCGCGGTGAGCACCTCGGCCTTCCTGCAGCACGCGATCATCGCGCTGGCCCGGCAGCCCGAACTCGCCGACCGGCTGCGCGCCGAGCCGGCGGTGATCGGCCGGGCGGTGGACGAGCTGCTGCGCTACAACCTCTCCATCGGCGACGCGTTGCCGCGCATCGCGCTCGCGGACGTGACGGTGGGGGAGGTGGAGGTCAAGGCGGGTGAGCTGGTGCTGGTCCTGATCGAGGGGGCCAACTACGACCCGGCCGTCTTCCCGGACCCCGAGCGGATCGACTTCGACCGGGCGAGCAACCCGCACCTGGCCTTCGGCGGCGGCCGGCACTTCTGCCCGGCCTCCGCGCTGGGCCGCACCCACGCCGAGATCGCGCTGGCGGCGCTGGTCGAGCGGCTGCCGCAGCTGCGGCTGGCGCTGCCGGTCGAGCAGCTCGCCTGGCGCCCGGGCTTCATCAAGCGGCTGCTGGAGCGGCTGCCGGTGCTCTGGTAGCGCGCAGGCCGCCGGCGTCGCGCGGTCGCGGCGCCGGCGGCCCCGCCGGACGGGTGGTACCGCTGCGGGCTCAGCCGGGCAGGCCGAGCAGGACGGCGCGTACGCCCTCCCAGGTCTGCGGGTCGCAGGCCACCAGCAGTCCGTCCTCGCCGCCGGGCGGGTCGGCCCGGTAGGGCGAGCCGTCCAGCCGGGCCGAGACCCCGCCCGCCTCGCGGACCAGCAGCGAGCCGGGCGCGTGGTCCCAGGGCAGGGTGCGCCAGTAGAGGAGGAAGTCCAGTTCGTCGCCTGCGACCAGCGGGTACTCCATGCCGGCCGAGCGACGACCCTCCGTCAGGAGGCCGAAGGCCGAGGCCCGTTCGCGCAGGCCCGGCAGCAGGTCGCGGTCCAGGAGGCGCTTCTTCATCGCGCCGCGCCAGCTGCCCGGCCGCCAGGCGGCGGGCGCCCGGGTGAGGCGGATGTCGTTGCGCCAGGCACCCGCGCCGAGCTCGGCGGCGTAGGCGGTGCGGGTCATCGGCTGCCAGATCCAGGCGGCGACCGCCTCGCCGTCGCGCACCAGGGAGGCCATCACCGCGAAGTCCGGCCGGCCGGCGACGAAGTTGGCGGTCCCGTCCACCGGGTCGACCAGCCAGCAGGCCGGCTCGTTGTGCAGGGCGCGGGCGAGTGCGGGGTCGGCCGCGACCGCCTCCTCGCCGACCACCGGGACGGGCAGCAGCTCGCGCAGCCGGCGCGTGATGATCGCCTCGGCCTCCCGGTCGGCCACGGTCACCAGGTCACCCGGGGCCTTCTCCATCACCTCGCCGGCGGTCAGCGCCCGGAACCGCGGTTCGACGACCTCCGCCGAAGCCTCGCAGAGGATCTCCGCCACCTTCTCCATGAGCACGCCGGTGCGCTCCCTTCCCTCGGCTACCACTCTCGCACGCCGCAGGGGAGGTGACCTGCGGCGACCACCGGCCGGACGGGGGCGGTCGCCGGGCGGGCGCGGCCGGTGGGTCGGGCGGCGCGCCGAGGCCCGGCCGGAGCGTGCCGCCGGTGGCCGGCCGGCGCACGTCCGCTGTCGGCCGGTGGTCAGCCGGTGGCCTGGCGGGCCACCAGGGCGGCGACCTGACGGCGGCCCAGCTCGGTGGTGCGGCGCATGTGACGCAGCAGCAGGGCCAGCTCCGGCTCGCTGTCGGCGGCGAAGAGCGCGTCCCAGTCGGCGCCCAGCTCGCGCCAGAGCGCGCCGAAGCGGGCCATCGCCGCGGGGACCAGCTCGACCATCACCCGCCGGCGGTCGGTGGTGTCGCGCCGGCGGGTCACGTAGCCGCCGCGCTCCAGCCGGTCCACCAGGCGGGTCGCCGAGCCGCTGGTCAGCCCGGTCAGCTCGGCGACCTGCTTGGTGGTGACCGGCGCGGCCTCCAGGCTGAGCAGGCTGAGGCACTGCACGTCGGTGGCGTGCATCCCCAGGTGGTCGGCGACGGCCTGGTTGAACAGGACGTACGCGGCGAGGTAGCGCCGGGACTCCGAGCGCAGTTCGGTCAGCAGGTCGGCTCGGCTCATCGGGAGTGCCCCTCGCTCGGTCGGTCTCGGTCCGATAATTAATTGCGCCACGCAGGCATTGCCCCGTACGTTGACTGCATGACGCAGACATTCTACGACGCTCCGGTCGCCGTGACCGGCGCCACCGGCGCCCAGGGCGGTGCCACCGCCCGGGCCCTGCTCGCCCGCGGCCACCGGGTCCGCGCGCTGACCCGCGATCCGCAGGGACCGGCCGCCGCCGCGCTGGCCGCGCTCGGCGCGCAGGTCGTGCGGGCCGACTTCGACGAGCCCGCCTCGCTGACCGGTGCGCTGGCCGGGGCCGGTGCGCTCTTCGCGATGTCCACGCCGTTCGGCACCGACCTCGCCACCGAGGTGCGCCAGGGCGTCGCGCTGCTGGACGCGGCGCAGGCCACCGCGGGGCTGCGGCACGTGGTCCTCACCTCCGCCACCAACGCGGACCGCGGCACCGGGATCCCGCACTTCGACAGCAAGGCGGCGATCGAGCGCCACCTCGCCGGCCTCGACCTGCCGTGGACCGTGCTGGGTCCGGCCGTCTTCCTGGACAACTACGTGAACGACTGGACCCTGGAGTCGCTGCGCGAGGGCGTCTACGCGATGCCGATGCCCGCCGACCAGCTGCTGCCGGTGATCGCGGCCGCGGACATCGGCGCCTTCGCGGCGCTGGTGCTGGAGCGGCCGCAGCACTTCGTCCACCAGCGGATCGACATCGCCGCGCAGTGGTGCACGCCGCGCCGGATCGCCGAGGTCATCACGGCCGCGAGCGGGCGGCGGATCACCCACCGGGAGGTGCCGCTGGCGGTGGTCGAGCAGTACTCCACCGACCTGGCGGCGATGTTCCGCTACTTCCAGCGGACCGGGCTGCAGGTCGACGTCGACGCGCTGCGCTGGAACCACCCCGAGGTGGGCTGGCAGGGCGTGGAGCAGTGGGCGGCCGCGCAGGACTGGCCGCGCCTGCTCGGCGCGGTCCCCACGGGGAACTGAGGTGCAGTCGACTCGGCCGAGCCACGTTCAGGCTGACGCACGTTCAGGCTGACGCACGTTCAGGCCGAGCCACGTTCAGGCCGAGCCACGTTCAGGCCGAGCCCCGTTCAGGCCGAGCCACGTTCAGGCCGAGGCGGGCTCAGGCCGAGGCGCGCTCGGGCCGGTGCCGGGCCTCGCCGGCGGGCGCGGCGGGCGGCTCCGGGCGGCGGTAGCGGGTCCCCGTGGCGGTGCCGAGCGCGAGCAGCAACGCGGCGGCCGCGGCCGTGCAGGTGATCAGGAACGGTGCCGACGGACCGCCCGCGTCCGAGGCCCAGCCCGCCACCACCGTCCCGGCCGCCTGCGCCAGCGTGATGCTGCTGACCAGCCCGGCCATCGCCTCGCCCAGCCGGGCGGGCGGAACGGTCCGCTCGACCAGTCCGAACATCGTGATCATCTGCGGCGCCACCGCGAGCCCCAGGCAGCCGACCGCCGCGGCCAGGCCCGGCAGGGTGGCGCCCGCGAACGGGAAGAGCAGCGCGGCGCCGCAGAGCAGCCCGGTGCCGGCCCGCAGTCGCAGCGGCAGGTCCAGGCGGGCGGGCAGCGCGGCCACCGCCAGGCCCGAGCAGGCGCTGGTCAGCCCCATCAGCCCGTAGACCAGGCCGGCGACCCCCGGGTGGCCCAGCGCCTCGGTGGTCGCGGTGACGCCGACCTGGACCGAGCCGAAGACGACGCCGAGCAGCGCCATGCCGGCCAGCAGCAGCAGGTAGGGCAGGGTCAGCAGCCGGGCCCGGGCAGCGGTGCCGGACCCGTCCGCGGCGCCGGCCGGGATGGCGGGGACGCCCGGCGGGGCGGTGGGGTGGCGGGCGAAGAGGGTCCCGCAGACCCCGACCAGGCCGGCCGCCAGCAGCAGCCCGCCGCCCGGCCCGGTCAGCGTGGCCAGCAGCCCCACCACGGCCGGGCCGCTGGTGAAGCTGAGCTCGTCGATCAGGCCGTCCAGCCAGAGCGCGGCGGCCGTCCGGTCCGGGCGCCCGCGGGCCAGCCAGAGCCAGCGGCTGCGCGAGAGCGGCCCCACCAGCGGCACCGAGAGCCCCACCACCAGCGCCGCCAGCAACTGCCAGCCCAGCGCGGTGCGCGCCTGCGAGGCGGCGACCAGGGCGAGGACGGCCAGGCCGTTGACGGCGGCCGCCACCAGCCCCACCCGGCGCTGCCCGCGCCGGTCGGCCGCCCGGCCCACCAGCGGCCCGCCCACCGCCTGGCCCACCGCCAGCACCCCGGCCACCGCCGCGCCGCACCAGACGCTCCCGGTCCGCTGGCTGACCATCAGCAGCGAGCCGATCGGGCACATCGCGGCCGGCAGCCGCCCGAGCAGCGACCAGGCGAGCACCGGGCCGCCGGTCAGCTCCCGGGTCTGCCGGTACCTGGCGACCGCCCCGGTCCGCACCCCGGATCCGTCCATGCTCCCCGCCCCCAGCGACAGGACCGCCCCGGGGCGCCCGCCTCCCCGCAGTCGGCCCGACAGGTGATCGACCAGCGGGTGAGCCCCCACGCTAGGACAGCCCGGACACGCACCGTAATCGTACGATCATCCAGCGCACCCGCCGCCCGGCGCCGCCCCGCCCGGAGCATCCGCTGCCGGCCCGCGGGGGCCCGCGGCCCGGGTCCTACCGCCGGCGGCGCAGGAGTTCGTCGTACTCGGCGTGCACGCGGCGGTCCATGGCCAGGGCGAACTGGGCGTCCGCGACGGTGCGGGCCAGCGGGCGCACCCGGGTGAGCTGCTCGGTGAGGTGGGCGGCCTCGCCGGGGGGCAGCGGGTCGTGGGCGGCCAGCGCGCCCAGGAGCTGGTCGCGGATCAGGCCGACGAAGACCTCGGCCACCGCGTCCGCGTACTCCTGGGCCTTGCGGCTGGCGTCCAGCACGGCGGCCAGTGGCACGCCCTCGGCGACCAGGGCGGTGGTGGCGTCCATCAGGCGGCGGCTGACGTGGGTGATGCCCTCGTCGGTGACCGTGACGTAGCCCTGGGCCAGGGACTCGGCGGTGTTGGCCTCGGTGAGCTGGTCGCCGAAGGCGTCGGCCAGCTCGCTCCAGCTGAGCGAGACCGGGGTCTCGTCCGACCAGGGCGAGATGATCGCGTCCTCCAGGCCGATCAGCTCGGCCACGTCCCGGCCGCTCTCGCCCGCCCCGATCAGCTCGGCGATGCCGCCCAGCGCGTGGCCGCGCTCCAGCAGTTCGGCGATCACCTTGAGCCGGGCCAGGTGCGACTCGCCGTACCAGGCGATCCGGCCCTCCTTGCGGGGCGGCGGCAGCAGCTTGCGTTCGCGGTAGAAGCGCAGGGTGCGGGTGGTGATGCCGGCGGCCGCGGCGAGTTCCTCGACCCGGTACTCGCGCGGGCGCACTGCGTCGGCGCCGGTCAGCGCGCTGTCGTCGTCGTCCTGGATCTCCGCCACGCGGTCAGCATAGGGCGGCGCCCGGTCCCCGCGGCGCGATCCGGCGGGCCGGATCCCGCCCGGTCGGGCTTCTTCCGCGCGGCGGCGGCAGCGGCTACTCTGCCAATCGTGCCAGTGAACACTGGCACGATCCAGCGTCCCGTACGCTCCCGCAGCGCGCCCACCCCGTACGCACCGCCAGAGAGGACCCGCCGCATGGCAGCCAGCCCCGAGCAGCGCACCGGCCCCGGCCCGGCACCGTCCCCGTCGAGCGCTCCCGGCCCGGCGGACGAGCCCGCCCTCGAGCCGGCGGACGCCGGCCCCCGGCACGTACGGGTCGCCGTGATCGGCTCCGGGTTCGCCGGCATCGGCGCCGGCGTGCGGCTGCGCCGGGCCGGGATCACCGACTTCGTGATCCTGGAGCGGGCCGACTCGGTCGGCGGCACCTGGCGCGACAACAGCTACCCGGGCTGCGCCTGCGACGTCCCCTCGCACCTCTACTCGTTCTCCTTCGCGCTCAACCCCGACTGGCCGCGCAGCTTCTCCGGCCAGGGCGAGATCCGCGCCTACCTGGAGCGGGTCACCGACACCTTCGGCCTGCGCCCGCACCTGCGGCTGCGCACCGAGGTCCACGAGGCGCGCTGGGAGCCCGAGCAGACCCGCTGGCGGATCACCACCAGCCGGGGCGTGTGGACCGCCGACGCGCTGGTCTCCGCCACCGGCCCGCTCTCCGACCCGCAGATCCCCGACCTGCCCGGGCTGGACGGCTTCCCCGGCAAGGTCTTCCACTCCTCGCGCTGGGACCACGAGCACGACCTGACCGGGCAGCGGGTCGCGGTGGTGGGCACCGGCGCCTCGGCGGTGCAGATCGTCCCCTCGATCCAGCCGAAGGTCGGCCGGCTGACCGTCTTCCAGCGCACCCCGGCCTGGGTGCTGCCGAAGATGGACCGCGAGATCAGCGCCCTGGAGCGGGCCGTGCACCGGGCGGTGCCGGCCACCACCGCGCTGCGCCGGGCCGCGCTCTTCGCCACCCGCGAGCTCCAGGTGGACGCCTTCGTGCGCCGCCCCGGCGCGCTGAAGCTGGTCCAGCGGCTGGCCGAGCGGCACCTGGCCCAGCAGATCAGGGACCCCGAGCTGCGCGCCAAGCTCACCCCGAACTTCCGGATCGGCTGCAAGCGGATCCTGCTCAGCCACAGCTACTACCCGGCGCTGGCCGCGCCCAACACCGAGGTGGTCGCCGCCGGACTGCGCGAGGTGCGCGGCTCCACGCTGGTCGCCTCCGACGGCAGCGAGCACGAGGCCGACGTGCTGGTCTTCGGCACCGGCTTCCACGTCACCGACATGCCGATCGCCGAACGGGTCTTCGGCGCGCAGGGCCAGAGCCTGGCGCAGGAGTGGAAGGAGGGGATGGAGGCGCTGCGCGGCTCCACCGTGCACGGCTTCCCCAACCTCTTCTTCGTGATCGGCCCCAACACCGGACTCGGCAACAGCTCGATGATCCTGATGATCGAGTCGCAGCTGAACTACCTCGTCGACGCGCTGACCACGCTGGACTCGCTCGGCGCCACCGCCCTGCAGCCCACCGCGCGCGCCCAGCGGCACTGGAACCAGCGGCTGCAGCACAGGATGGCCCGCACGGTCTGGAGCACCGGCGGCTGCCGCAGCTGGTACCTGGACAGCCAGGGCAAGAACACCGTCCTGTGGCCGGGCTCCACCAGCGCCTTCCGGCGCGCCACCCGCCGGCTCGACCTGACCGAGTACGAGCTGATCAAGCGTCCCGGCCCGGCGCCGGCCGCCACCGCCCCCCAGGAGGTCACCGCATGAGCGCCGCGATTCCCGCCGACTGCCTGCTGCCCGCGCCCGCCGAACGGCTGCGGGTGCGCTCAGCCGACGGCAGCTGGCTGAACGCCGAGGCGTACGGGCCCCAGGACGCGCCGGTGGTGCTGCTCGCACACGGCTGGACCTGCTCCACCGCCTTCTGGGCCCCGGTGATCCACCGGCTGGCCGACACCCACCGGCTGGTCGCCTACGACCAGCGCGGCCACGGGCGCAGCGACATCCCGGTCAGCCGGCACGGCTACTCCACCCAGGCCCTGGCCGACGACCTGGAGGCGGTGCTGACCCGGGTCGTCCCCGAGGGGGAGCGCGCCGTGCTGGCCGGGCACAGCATGGGAGGCATGACCATCATGGCGGCCGGCGGCCGCTCGAAGGTGGCCGCCCGCACCGCGGCCGCGCTGCTGGTCAGCACCGGTCCGCACGACCTGACCGAGCACCTGCTGGTGGTGCCGCCCACGGTGCGCCCGGCCGGCCTGCGCCGGGCGCTGCACCGGCAGATCCTGCAGTCCCGGCTGCCGCTGGGGCCGGTCACCGGGCTCTCCAGGGCGCTGCTGAAGTACGCCACCATGGGCCCGGCCACCCCCGCGGGCGAGGTGGCGGCCTGCGCCGACATCGTGCACGCCTGCCCCACCGCGGTGCGGGCGAACTGGGCCCGGGTGCTCGGCGAGCTGGACGTGCGCCCCGGGCTGACCATGCTGGAGGCGCCCACCGCGATCGTGGTCGGCAGCCACGACAAGCTCACCCCGCCGGTGCACGCCCGCGCGATGCGCGCCGCGCTGCGCCGCCCGGACGGGCTGCTGGAACTGCCCGGCGTCGGCCACATGTCGCCGGTCGAGCGTCCCGACGAGGTCGCCGCCGAGATCCGGCGCCTGGTCACCACCCACCTCACCGCCCTCAGGAGTGATGCCGCGTGACCACGCCCCCGCTCAACGCCCAGGTCGTCGTCGTCACCGGGGCCGCCCGCGGCCTGGGCGCGCTGATGGCCCGCAGGCTGGCCGACCGCGGCGCCCGGGTGGCGCTGGTGGGCCTGGAGCCGGCCGAGCTGAAGGCCGCCGCCGCGCAGTGCGGACCGGAGGCGAGCTACTGGGAGGCCGACGTGACCGACCTGGTGGCGCTCAGCGCCACCGCCCAGGCGATCAAGGAGAAGTACGGCCGGATCGACACCGTGGTGGCCAACGCCGGCATCGCGATCGGCGGTCCGCTGCTGGACAGCGACCCGGCCGCCTACAACCGGGTGATCGAGGTCAACCTGCTGGGCAGCGTCACCACCGCCCGGGCGTTCCTGCCGGCGCTGATCGAGACCCGCGGCTACCTGCTGCAGATCGCCTCGCTGGCCGCGATCACCCCCGCCCCGCTGATGAGCGCGTACTGCGCCAGCAAGGCGGGCGTGGAGTCCTTCGCCCACGCGCTGCGGGCCGAGGTCGCCCACCAGGGGGTCCGGGTCGGGGTCGGCTACCTGAGCTGGACCGACACCGACATGGTGCGCGGCGCCGACCAGGACGACGTGCTGCGCGAGATGCGCGCCAGGCTGCCCTGGCCGGCGAACCGGACCTACCCGATCGGTCCGGCGGTGGACCGCCTGGTGGCCGGCATCGCCCGCCGCTCGGCGCACGTCTACGCGCAGGCCTGGCTGCGCGGCATGCAACCGGTGCGCTGGCTGCTGCCCGGGGTGATCGCCTCCGTCGGCGCCCGCGAAGTGGCCCTGCCGCGGGCCCCCGCGAGGTGGCCCGGCTGGCCCCGCGGCTGGCGGCCACCGCGGCCGCCCTGCTGCGCCCGGTCGGCGCCGGCGGCGCGGTCGACGAGGCCTCCCGGGGCAGCCGCAGCGGGAGGGCGTAGCGGGGCGGCCTAGCGGAACGGGGCTGGGGGCGGGTTCGGGGGGCGGTGTCGGGGGAGGCGGCCGGGGGCCGGTGCCGCGGCCGGTCCCCGCTTGCCCGCCCGCTCACCCGCCCGGCGGCGGCGCGGTGGGCCGGACGGGTACCATTCGGCCCGTGGATCCCGGTTGCGCCCGCTTTCGACGGGCGGTCGCCGTAGACCCGCCCGCACTCCCCTGATCGAAAGGCTCACGCAGCCGATGGCCCCCCGCCTCTCCGTCGTCGTCCCGATCTACAACGTCGAGCGCTACCTCCAGGAGTGCCTGGACTCGATCGCCGCGCAGACCTTCGAGGACTTCGAGTGCGTCATGGTCGACGACGGGTCGACCGACACCAGCGCGGCCATCGCCGAGGCGTTCGCGGCCCAGGACGCCCGGTTCCGGCTGGTGCGGCAGGAGAACAAGGGCCTGGGGGCGGCCCGCAACACCGGCTGGCGCCACCTCGACCCGCACGCCGAGTACCTCGCCTACGTGGACAGTGACGACACCCTGCCGCCCGGCGCCTACCAGCTGATGATCAGCACGCTGGACGAGACCGGCTCGGACTTCGCGGCCGGCAACGCGCTGCGCTTCCGCTCCACCGGCTCCTACCAGTCCGGCGCGCACCGCAAGCCGTTCGCGCAGACCCGGTTGCGCACCCACGTGACCGAGGTCCCGGCGCTGGTCACCGACCGCACCGCGTGGAACAAGGTCTACCGGCGCAGCTTCTACGACGGCGCCGAACTGCACTACCCCGAGGGCATCCTGTACGAGGACGCCCCGGTCAGCGTGCCGCACCACTACCTGGCCACCGCCGTGGACGTGCTCAGCGAGCCGATCTACCACTGGCGCGAGCGCGAGCTGGGCGACGCCTCGATCACCCAGGGGCGCACCAACCCGCGCGGGCTGGTCGACCGGGTCCGCTCGATGGAGCTGGTCCGCGCCTGGCTGATCGCCCGCCCCGAGCCGAAGTTCGCCGACTACCTGCGCTCCTACGACCAGAACTGCCTGGTCGAGGAGATCCCGATGTTCTTCTGGTGGGTGCCGGACGGCGACCAGGCGTACCGGGCGCTGTACCAGGAGCACGTCACCCGGCTGCTGGAGGCGATCGGCACCGAGCGGATCGCCGCGCTGCGCGCCCCGCTGCGGGTCAAGTACCGCCTGACGCTGGCGAACCGGATGGAGGAGTTCGTCGCGCTGCAGCGCTTCCACCGGCTCTACCGGCGCCGGCGGGCCCAACTGCGGCTGCGCCGGCCGGTCGCCGGGGCCTGAGGGCCGCCGGCCCGGGTCCGAGGGCCCCTCGCAGGGGCCTGGCGGCCGTCCCGCCGTGAGCCCGGCGGGACTTGGCGGACAGGGTCTAGGTTGGGGCCATGACAACAGCCCTCATCACCGGCGCGACCGCCGGTATCGGTGCCGCCTTCGCCCGTCGCCTGGCCGACGACGGCCATGACCTGGTCCTGGTCGCCCGCGACACCGGGCGCCTGAAGGCGACGGCCGCCGAACTGCACGAGCGCTACGGCGTTCAGGCCGAGGTGCTCACCGCCGACCTCGCCACCGAGCAGGGGATCGCCGCGGTCGAGGAGCGGCTGCGCGACGAGGCGCGGCCGGTCGGGATCCTGGTCAACAACGCCGGCTTCGGCAACCGGGGCGCCTACCTCACCGTCCCGCTGGAGCAGGAGCTCGACATGCTCAAGGTGCACGTCGAGGCGGTGCTGCGGCTGACCGGCGCGGCGGTGCCGGGGATGCGCGAGCGCGGGTTCGGCGGGGTGGTCAACGTGGCCTCGGTGGCGGCCTTCCTGCCGCGCGGCACCTACGGGGCCACCAAGGCCTGGGTGGTCAACTTCACCCAGGGCGTGGCGCGCGACCTGGGTGGCACCGGCGTGCGGCTGATGGCGCTCTGCCCGGGCTTCACCCGGACCGAGTTCCACGAGCGGGCCGGCATGGGGACCACGAACGTGCCGGCCTGGGGCTGGCTCTCCGCCGAGCGGGTGGTGGACGAGGCGCTGCGCGACCTGGCCCGTGGACGCACCCTGTCGGTGCCGGGCAAGCGCTACAAGGCCGTGGTGGCGATCGCCCGGCTGCTGCCGGCGGGGAAGCTGGGCGGGATGTCCTCGAAGGCGGCGCGCACCTACCGGGACTGAGCGCGGCGCACCCGGGACCCCGGCGACCGGTTCCCCGACACCCGGCGGCCCGTTTCCGGGCACTCGGGGGGATAGCTCATTATTAGCTCGCCTAACAATGAGCTATCCTCTTCATGCTGCCTTCCCTCAGGAGGTCCCATGAGGCCCGACCGCACCACCTGGACGCCGCCCGAGCGCGATCCGGACGCGCCGCGTCCGCCCGTCCCACTGCGCCGCGTCCTGGCGCTCTTCCGCCCCTACCGGGGCCGCCTGGCCCTGGTCGGGGTGCTGGTCGGGGCCTCGGCGGTGGTCTCGGTGGTCACCCCGTTCCTGCTGCGCGCCGTGCTCGACGTGGCGATCCCGCAGGGCCGCACCGGTCTGCTCAGCCTGCTGGTGCTCGGCATGGTCGCCACCGCCGTCGTCAACAGCGTCTTCAACGTGCTGCAGACCCTGGTCTCCACCACCGTGGGCCAGCGCGTCATGCACGACCTGCGCACCGCCGTCTACACCCACCTGCAGCGCCAGTCGCTGGCCTTCTTCACCCGCACCCGCACCGGCGAGGTGCAGTCCCGGATCGCCAACGACATCGGCGGCATGCAGTCCACCGTGACCTCCACCGCCACCTCGCTGGTCTCCAACCTGACCAGCGTGGTGGCCACCGTGGTCGCGATGGTCGCGCTGGACTGGCGGCTGACCGTGGTCTCGCTGCTGCTCCTGCCGGTCTTCGCCTGGATCAGCCGGCGGGTCGGCCGCGAGCGCCGCAAGATCACCTCCGAGCGGCAGAAGCAGCTCGCCGTGCTCTCCTCCGCGGTCCAGGAGTCCCTCTCGGTCAGCGGCATCCTGCTGGGCCGCACGATGGGCCGCTCCGACTCGCTCTCGCGCGAGTTCACCGAGCAGTCCGACCAGCTCGCCGACCTCGAGGTGCGCTCCAGCATGGCCGGGCGCTGGCGGATGAACGTGATCGGCATCGTGATGTCCGCGATGCCCGCCGCCATCTACTGGGCGGCCGGGCTGACCTCGGCGGCCGGCGCGCCGATCGTCTCGATCGGCACCCTGGTCGCGTTCGTCTCGCTCCAGCAGCAGCTCTTCCGCCCCGCCGTCAGCCTGCTCTCCACCGGCGTGGAGGTGCAGACCTCGATGGCGCTCTTCCAGCGGATCTTCGAGTACCTGGACCTCCCGGTGGAGATCGACGAGCCCGCCGACGCGGTGCACCTGCCCGCGGTGCGCGGCGAGGTCCGCTTCGAGCGGGTCGACTTCGGCTACGACCCCGAGCGGCCCACCGGCACCCTGGCCGGCATCGAGCTGACGATCCCGGCCGGCAGCTCGCTGGCGGTGGTCGGCGAGACCGGCTCGGGCAAGACCTCGCTCAGCTACCTGGTCCCGCGCCTGTACGACGTGACCGGCGGCCGGGTCACCCTGGACGGCACCGACGTGCGCGCGCTGACCTTCGAGACGCTCTCGCGGGCGATCGGCGTGGTCTCCCAGGAGACCTACCTCTTCCACGCCTCGGTCGCCGAGAACCTGCGCTTCGCCAAGCCGGACGCCACCGACGAGCAGTTGGTCGCCGCCGCCCGGGCGGCCCAGATCCACGAGCACATCGCGTCCCTGCCGGACGGCTACGACACCCTGGTCGGCGAGCGCGGCTACCGCTTCTCGGGCGGCGAGAAGCAGCGCCTGGCCATCGCCCGCACCATCCTGCGCAACCCGCCGGTGCTGATCCTGGACGAGGCGACCAGCGCGCTGGACAACCAGACCGAGCGCGCGGTGCAGCAGGCGATCGACACGCTGGCCGCCGGGCGCACCACGATCACCATCGCCCACCGGCTCTCCACGATCCGCGAGGCCGACCAGATCGCGGTCCTGGAGCGCGGCCGGGTGGCCGAGCTGGGGACCCACCAGGAGCTGCTGGAGCGCGGCGGGCGCTACGCCGCCCTGCTGCGCCGCGAGGCCCCGGCCAGGGCGGGCGAGCCGGTGCTGGCGCAGGCCTGAGCCCCGCCCCGCAGCCGGGTCGGGGTCGGCCGGGGCCGGGCCCGCGGAGCCGGGGTCGCTCAGGCGGCCAGCGGGCGCTCGTTGTAGACCTCCGCGAGGTCCTGGCCGGAGAGCTCGTGGATCGCCGCCATCACCTCGTCGGTCACCTGGCGGCGGGCCCGGGCGGAGCGGGCCTGGCCGTGCAGCGCGGAGAAGTCCAGCGGCTCGCCGAAGCGGACCGTCACCCGGCGCAGCCGCGGCCGGCGGCTGCCGACCGGCAGGATCTCCTCGGTGCCGGCCAGCGCCACCGGCACCACCGGGACCCCGGCCGTCAGCGCCAGCCAGGCCACGCCCGTCTTGCCGCGGTAGAGGCGGCCGTCCAGCGAGCGGGTGCCCTCCGGGTAGATGCCGAAGGCGTGGCCGTCCTCCAACACCTCGAGCGCGGCGTTGAGCGCGGCCTGCGCCAGGTGGATCTCGCCGCGCTGCACCGGGACCGCGTCGATGGCCTTGAAGAAGGAGCGGGAGAGCCGCCCCTTGAGGCCCTGGCCGGTGAAGTACTCGGCCTTGGCCAGGAAGCTGATCGGGCGCGGCGCGGTCAGCGGGATCACCACGCTGTCGATGAACGACAGGTGGTTGCTGGCCAGGATGACACCGCCCTTGCGCGGGACGTTCTCCAGTCCCTCGACCACCGGCCGGTAGACCGCCCGGGCCAGTGGTTTGAGCAGGAGCTTGGTGACAATCTTGATCATGGGTCCCTCCCCGGGCAGCGGGCCGTGTGTGGATCGGCTCGTGCCGACAGGTACTTTCCTGGAGTCACTGTCATATCACTGCGTCAGACGGAGGGATCGGCAGGGTGAGCGGAGTCACAGCGGTGCTGCTGCTCGTCGTGCTGGCCACGGCGGTCGCCACCGGGGCCCGGCACTGGAGCGTGCCGGCGCCGTCCCTGCTGGTCGTGGCCGGGGTGCTGGCCGGGCTGCTGCCGTTCGTCCCGCGGGTCGTGGTGCCGCCGGCGGTGATCAGCGTCGCGGTGCTGCCGCCGCTGCTCTACGCCTCCGCGGAGGAGATCTCCTGGCGGGAGCTGAAGGCGGTCTGGCGGCCCGTCACCGTGCTGGCCCTGGGGCTGGTGCTGGCCAGTGCCTTCAGCATCGGCGCGCTGGCCGGGCAACTCACCGGGCTGCCGCCGGCGATGGCCTTCGTGCTGGGCGCGGTGCTCGCCTCCACCGACCCGGTGGCGGTGACCGCGCTGGGGCGCAGGCTCGCGCTGCCGACCCGCGTGCAGACCCTGGTGCAGTCCGAGAGCCTCTTCAACGACGCCACCAGCCTGGTGCTCTTCAAGGTCGCGATCAGCCTGGCGGTGACCGCGGGCTCCGTCTCGGTCGGCGCGGCCGCCGGGGAGTTCCTGCTGCTCGCGGGCGGCGGCGCGCTGGTGGGCGGGGCGAGTGCCGCCCTGGTCGCGGCGATCCGCTCGCGCACCGAGGACCCGGTGCTGGAGACCGTCATCGCGCTGGTCACCCCGTACGCGGCCTACGTGCTCGCCGAGGACCTGCACACCTCGGGGGTGACCGCGGTGGTGGTGGCCGGGGTGGCGCTCGGCGCACAGGGCCACCGGCTGACCACCGCACGGATCCGGCTGCAGGTGCGCGCGGTCTACCAGACCGTGGTCTTCCTGCTGGAGAGCGTGGTCTTCGCGATCATCGGACTGGAGTTGCCCAGTCTGATCCGCGACCTGACGCCCCAGGAGAGCGGCTGGCCCTGGCAGGCCCTGCTGATCGCGCTGACGCTGATCCTGATCCGGCTGCTCTGGATCTTCCCCACCGCCTGGATCACCCAGCGTCAGCGCCCCCGCGACGGCGGCTCGGGGCTGAACTGGCGGGTGCCGGCCGTGCTGACCTGGGCCGGCACGCGCGGCGTGATGCCGCTGGCGGCGGCGCTGAGCATCCCGCTGCTCGCCGACGACGGCAGCCCGCTGCCCTACCGGGAGCTGGTCCTGGTGCTGACCACCTCCGTGGTCGCCTTCACCCTGGTGGTCCAGGGCTTCACACTGGCCCCGGTGGTGCGCGCCTCGGGAATCGCGCTGGAGCCGGAGGCCACCGTCCGCGAGGAGGCGCAGGCCGCCGAGACGGTGCTGCGGGTGGCGCTGGAGCGGCTGGAATCCCTGGTCGACACCGAGAGCGTCGCCGAGGTGGTGGCCGACCGGATGCGCCGCGACCTGCTGGCCCGGCTGGAGTACACCCGGATCCGGCTCGCCGACGCGCAGCTCGGCGCCGACGGGACCGCGGAAGCGGACACGGGGGAGGGGAGCGGGGAGGGCGAGGGGCAGCTGTCGGGGCAGGACGTGGCCACCGTGCTCGGCTACCGGCGGCTGCGCCGTGACCTGATCGCGGTGGAGAGCGCCGAGCTGCGCCGACTCTACGACGAGCAGCGGATCAGCGACGCCACCCGGAGCAGCCTGCAGCACGCCCTCGACCTGGAGGAGGCCGGCCTCGGCGAGCTGTGAGGCGCGGTGGCACGGCGAGACGGCGGCGGGGACCGATCACCCCCCCGGTGCGTGATCGGGCCCCGCCGCCGTCGTCCGGTCGGAGCCGGTGCCGCCCGCCGGTGTCAGTTGGTGACGCCGACGGCCGAGTTCCGGACCAGGTCGTTGTAGGTGTAGTAGACGTAGGCCGTGATCTGGAAGCCCGGGCCGTCGTACACCCAGTCGGACTCCGAGGAGCCGTCGCGGGACTGACCGACCACGTTGCCGTACTGGTCCTTCAGGACGAACTGGCAGGCGAAGGGGGCCTGCGTGCCGTTGTGCGTGGGGTCGATGGCCTGGACGTCGTGGTACCCCACGGGGTGGCCCGACCCCGGGCCGTAGTAGCGCAGCTCGATCTTCTGGGTGGCCGCGCAGGGGCCGGCGGTGAGGTAGTGGTTCCCCTCGTTGGCCGCGAACGCCGGGGCGGAGCCGACGGCGAGCAGCGTGCCGAGGCCGAGGGCGGCGACGGCGACGCGGAGGGAGGTGCGACGGGCGAGCACGGTGTTCCCTTCGGTGGGTGCGGTGGGACCGGTCAGTTGGTGACGCCGCACTGGTGAGCCTTCACCTGACCGGCGTACATGTAGTAGACGCATGCCTGGATGTGGTGACCCGGGCCGTCGTACCACCACGGGGACTCGCTGCCCGACATGGAGCTGTAGAGCGGCGTGGCACCGTAGTTGTCGGTGAGCTTGAACTGGCAGTAGTACGGGTCGCTGGCGTTGTTCGCGATCGGGTCGATGGCCTGCGCGTCGTGCCAGCCGCTCTGCTCGGCGGTCCCCGGGGCGTAGTAGTGGGTCTCGATCTTCTGGATCGCCTGGCAGGGGCCCGCGGTGAGGGTGACCGGCGGCTGGTCGGCGAAAGCCGCGGGCGAGCTGAGCGCCAGCACGGCGCCGACGCCGAGGGCAGCGACTGCGGCGCGGACCGAGGTGCGACGAGCGAGCATGGGTGGGGTCCCTTCGGTGGATCCTGCTTGATCGGTTTGCTGTGTCGATCGTCGCTGCTTGCTCCTACACTCCCCCTACAACGCGCCTACGCCTGAGCGCGGTTGAGCGATATCGGGGGGTACGGGTGGATTTCCGCCTGCTGGGGCAGTTGGAGGTGCGGGACGAGGACGGCTCGCTCTGCCGGGTGCCGGACGGACGGCTGCGGACCCTGCTCGCCGCCCTGCTGATGCACGCCGGCGAGGTCGTCTCGGCCGACGCCCTGGCCGAATACGTCTGGGAGACGGCGTTGCCGCGCCGACCGCGCGAGGCGCTGCAGGTGATGGTGGTCCGGCTGCGCAAGAGCCTGGGCCCGCAGATCGGCGGCCGGCTGCGGACGGTCCGCCCCGGGTACCTCTTCGCGGCCGAACCCGCCGAGTTGGACCTGCGGCGCTTCGAGGAGCTGAGCCGGCGCGGGCTGGCGGCCGGTGCGGCGCAGGACTGGCGGGCGGCGAGGGACCTGCTGGAGCGGGCGCTGGCCTGCTGGCGCGGCGAGGCACTGCAGGGCGTGCCCGGCGAGTTGCTGGCCCTGGAGAGCGGGGCGGTGCTGCAGGAGAGGCGGCTGGACGCGCTGCGCGGGCGGATCGCCGCCGACCTGGCGCTGGGCGGGCACGAGCGGGTGGTGGGCGAGCTGGCCGGGCTGGTCGAGCGCTGGCCGCTGCGTGAGCAGTTCCGCTGCCAGCTGGTGCTCGCCCTCTACCGGACCGGGCGCCGGGCCGACGCGCTGGCCGGATACCAGGAGGGGCGGCGGCTGCTGGTCGGGGAGTTGGGGATCGAGCCCGGCGTCGAACTGCAGGCGCTGCACCGCGCGGTGCTGGCCGACGATCCCGCGCTGGCCTGGGTGGCGCCCGCCGAGGCCGCCGTGCCCGCCGCATCGCCGGGACCCGCCGATCCTGCCGTACCCGCCGGGGGGAACCCGCCGGCCCCCAGCCGGCCGGCCCAACTGCCGCCCGACCTGCCGGACTTCACCGGTCGCGCGGAGCAGACCAGCCGGCTGGTCGGCCTGCTCGCGCCCGGCGGCACGGGCCTGGCCGACGGCTCGGTCACCGGGGCCGCGCCGGCCACCGGCGGCACGGTGGTGCTCTGCGCGCTCTCCGGCGCGGGCGGGATCGGCAAGACCACGCTCGCCGTGCACGCCGCCCACCTGGTCCGTACCCGGTTCGGCGACGGGCAGCTCTACGCCGACCTCCAGGGCACCAAGCCCGTGGCGGTGGACCCGGCCGAGGTGCAGGCCCGCTTCCTGCGCGGCCTGGGCCTGGTCACCGACGCGATCCCGGCCGACCCCGAGGAGCGCGCGGCGCTCTACCGCACGGTGCTGGCCGAGCGGCAGGTGCTGATCCTGCTGGACGACGCCCGGGACGCCGCCCAGGTCCGCCCGCTGCTGCCGGGCTCGGGGCCGAGCGCCGCGCTGGTCACCAGCCGTGGCCCGCTGGCCGGCGTCGACGGGGTGCACCGGATGCTGCTGGAGGTGCTCGGCGCGGACGAGGCCCGGGTGCTGATCGACCGGGTCACCGGCGGGCGGCTGGTCGCGGCCGAGCCGCGGGCGAGCGCCGAGGTGCTGCGGCTGTGCGCGGGGCTGCCGCTGGCGATCCGGATCGCCGGGGCCCGCCTCGCCACCGAGCCGGGGCTGACCGTCCAGGAGCTGGCGGTACGGCTCGCGGACCAGCGCGGCCGGCTCGACGAACTCGAGGTCGAGGACCGGGCGGTGCGGGCCAGCTTCGCGGTGGGGTACGCGGCGCTGCCCGCGCACGCCGCCCGGGCGTTCCGGCTGCTGGCCCTGGTGCCCGGCCCGACCTTCACCGAGCCGGCGGTGCGGGCCCTGCTCGGCTGCACCGCGCCCGAGGCGGCGCTGGCGCTGCGGGTGCCGCAGGCCGGCCACCTGCTGGAGCGACCCGCGCCGGACCGCTACCGCTTCCACGACCTGCTGCGGGTCTACGCCGCCGAACGCGTCGCCGCCGAGCAGCCCGAGCCGGAGCAGCGGGCCGCCGTCGACCGGCTGTTGGCCTGGTACCTGCACAGTTCGGCGGCGGTCAGCCGGCAACTCCACCCGCAGCGGCGCCCGGTGCCACTGGACGGGCCGCCGCCGCCCGACCCGGTGGCCGCCTTCGCCGACTACGCGGCGGCGCTGGCCTGGGGCGACGCCGAGCAGCAGAACCTGGTCGCCGCCGTGCGGCTGGCCGCCGCCACCGGGCGGCACCGCAGCGCCTGGCAGCTGCCGATGACGATGTGGAGCGTCTGCCAGGTCCGCAGCGCGTGGGCGGACTGGATCAGCACCCACGAGCTGGCCCTGGCGGCGGCCGAGCAGTTGGGCGACGACGCCGCCCAGGGGTGGATCCTCAACTGCCTCTCGCCCGCCTACCAGGGCGTGCAGCGCAACGCCGAGGCGATCGCCTGCATCCAGCGGTCGCTGGACATCCGGCTGCGACTGGGGGACCGGCTCGGCGCCTCCGGCTGCCTGCTCAACCTGGGCTTCGTGCACGGGGAGTTGGGCGACCTCGTGGAGGCCGACCGGTGCACCCGTGAGGCGCTGGCCATCACCCGCGAGAACGAGGACCGGCCCGGCACGGCCAGCGCGCTGCTCAACCTCGGTGAGGTGGCCCGGCGCCGGGCGGCCTTCCCGGAGGCCGCCGAGCACCTGCGCGCCGCGCTCGCCATCTACCAGGAGGTCGGCCACCGGCTGGGGGAGTCGAAGGCGCTGGCCAACCTGGCCACGGTGCTGGGCCGGCTGGGCAGCGTGGACGAGGCCGGTGAACTCGCCGAGTCCGCCCTGACGCTGTGCCGGGCGACGGGGAACCGCTTCGACGAGGCCGCCGCGCTGCGCACGCTCGCGGCGGTGGCGCTGGCCCACGGCCGGGCCGGGGAGGCCGTCGCCCACCTGCGCGCCGGGTACGCGATCCTCCTCGCGCTGGGCGCGCCGGAGGCCGCCGAACTGGCGGAGCAGCTCGCGGAACTCGAGCGGCCGCAGCAGCCCGAGTAGTCCGAGCAGCCCGAGCTGCTCGGGTAGGGCCCGCTACCGCCGGTCGGGCGCGGGCCCCGGGCCGCGGGCCTCGGCTCTCAGCCGGCGGCGGCGCGCGGTCCGCGGCGCAGGCTCGCCCGCAGGGTGCGCGGCAGCCGGCTGGTGCGGCGCAGCTCGTCGTAGGCCCGTCGCGAACCGCGGGCGGCCAGCCGGAACCGCAGGCCGGTGGCGCCGCCGGGGAAGCGGTAGCCGGGCGGGCGGTGGGTGGCGAAGTGCGCGCCGATCCGGCCGAAGAAGTCGCCGCGCAGGTCGGCGGGGACCAGCCCGGGGGAGTCGTAGACGGTCAGGGCCTGGCGCAGGGTGCGGTCGAAGACCAGGGTGCGCAGGTCGTCGAGGTCGCGGTGGCGGTCCAGGAAGCCGAAGATCGCGTCGTACTGGGCGAAGGCGTCCGCGTGCCGGGGCGAGGCGGTGGCGGTGATCGCGCCGGGCCGTCCGCGGCGGTAGTGGTAGCAGTCGCGGTCCAGGTAGCGCAGCCGGCGGGCGGCGAGCAGGGCCGGGTAGGTGACCGAGATGTCCTCGTAGAAGCCCCGCCCGAAGGCGACGTCGAGGCTGTCGAGGTAGTCGCGACGGAACACCTTGTTCCAGACCGAGAGCACCGATCGCACCAGCGCCGGGTGCTCGCGCAGTGTGCAGCCCGCCGGCCGCTCCAGCGGCGAGCCGGCCAGCAGGTGGCGCCAGGGGTTCGGCTCGGTGCTGTCGTCCGGGAAGACGTGGGTGAAACCGGTGATCAGGACGTCCACCGGCTGTGCCGCCACGCGCTCGGCGCGCAGCTCGGTCAGGACGGCGTCCAGCGCGCCCTCGGGGAGGTAGTCGTCGCTGTCGACGCACCAGAGGTACTCGCCCCGCGCGTGGGGCAGCGCGGCGATGCGGGCGCCGCCCAGCCCCTGGTTCTCGGCCAGGTGCAGGACCCGCAGGCGCGGGTCGCGGGCCGCGTAGGCGTCCAGGATCGCGCCGCAGCCGTCGGGGGAGCGGTCGTCGACCGCGATCACCTCGAAGTCCTGGCTGCTCTGCCGGTCGAGGATGGAGTCCAGGCAGCGGGGCAGGAAGCGCTCCACGCCGTGGACGGGCACAACGATGCTGAGGAGGACTCGCACGCTCTTCTTGTCTCTGCCGGGGGCCGGGCGCCTGATCGGGCCACTCTACCGGCGGCGCTCGACGTCCGATCGCGGCCCTCGACCTCCGATCGCGGCGGCCGACACGCGAACGGCGACCGCCGGTGCCGCGTCCAGAGCGGGCGACACCGGCAGCCGGGTCGGCGGCCCGGCCGACCCTCAGCGGCCGGCCGCCAGTCCTCCACCGTCTGGAGCCTGGCCGCCGCAGCGTTGAGACGGCCGGACAGTGGACCCAGAGGTGGTGGAAAGGTGCAGCGGTACGGTCGGCGGAGCGCACGACGATCACATCGTCAGTTATTCGATGATGTGTTCATCAGTCGAACGCTCCTGGTGGCTCGTGGCCCCGGTTTTCCCGCTGGGACTGATATTGCTTGCACGTAACGGCTGCGTCAATCCCCCACATGCATTCAGTTACTGAATATTTCGTCCCCAGGTCGCCGGGGGTGCGCGCGACCGCGCAGAAGGACCGGTGCGCACCATTGCCCGCCCGCCGCGGGGCTCCTATATTGACGCGCAGTCTCACAACAGTCCGGCCGGCCTGCTCCTTCCCTCCTTCACACCCCACGGGAACGCCCATGCCCGCGCCCCCTTCCCCCGCCCCGCCCGAGCGCGGGGTCAGCCCGGTGTTGAGGATCGCCCTGCTGGGCCCGCTGGCGGTCGCGGCCGGGTACGTCTTCCTCACCCTCACCCTGGCCGGCTCCGACACCGACGCCCTCTTCGCCTGGCGGATGTCACCGGTGACCGCGAGCCTGCTCGGCGCCGCCTACGGCGGCAGCTGCGCGATGCTGGCCCTCTGCCTGCGGGCCGGCCACTGGGTCAGGGTCAGGATGGCGGCGTACGCCAGCGCGCTCTTCATGCTGCTGATGCTCGGCGCCGTCCTGCTGGACCGGGGCGAGACGCATCTGCGCGGCGGTGCGCTGGTCGCCTTCCTGGCCGCCTGGATCTGGCTCGCCGTCCACCTGGCCGCGCCCGCCGTCGGACTGCTGGCGTTCGGCGCGCAGGCCCGTCGGCGCGGTCCGGTCCCACCCCGGCCGCCGCGGCTGCCGTGGTGGGTGGGCGCCCCGATGCTCGTCGACGCGGCCGCCCTGCTGGCCACCGGCCTCTTCCTCTACGCGGCCCCGGCGCCCGCGGCGCGGCACTGGCCGTGGCCGGTGGGACAGCTGGACGTGCGGGCGTTCGGTGCCTGGTGCCTGGCCTTCGGGGCCGCCCTGCTGTTCAGCTGGTGGGAGTCCGAGCTGCGCCGGGTGCGCGGCGGGATGGCCGCGCTGGTGGTCACCGGCCTCTTCGGGCTGATCGGGCTGGTGCGCTACGCGGACCAGGTGCGCTGGTCCTCGCCCGGGGCCTGGCTGGTGGTGCTGGTGCTCTGCTCGCTGCTCGGGCTCGGGATCTCCGGCGCGGGGCTCTCGGCGCTGCTCGACCCGCCGCCGCCGCCGCTCGCGGTCGCCGGCACCCTGGTGGCCGGTCCGCCGGCGGGCGGTCCGGGAGCGGCTGGTCCGGGGGCGGGCCCCGGGTCCGGGATCCGGCCGGTCTGACGCCCCGTCGGGACGCGGGTGGGCGGCCGGGCGGGGCCGGTTGACGTGCCGTCATGTCCACGCCGGGGAGGTGGCGCTCCGTCCGGTCGGTGCCGGCCGCCACGGTGGCCCTGTAGGAAGGTCCGGACTTCCGTCGCGGCGACGGTGGATTGGGTCGGTTTTGCCCCTATCGATGCGCAGTCGTGACCGATGCCACGGTCCCCTGATGCCACGCGAGTTGTCATCACACGATACGGTGGCAGAACACCAGGACGGTTGCGTGAGGACCGTCTCTCACGGATAGTCTTCGCCTCACGGCCCTGGCGCCTCGTAGGGGTGGGAATCTGATGGAACACATGCAAGTGCGGAGCAGGCCCCGTGTGCCGGCTGTGCAGTGCGGTGTGGGTGCGTCCGGTCGTCGGATCGAACGCCACCTGGCCGTGCTCGGCGCACCCGCGCTCCCCGTGGTCGACACCGCGGAGGCGTTGGGTCTGATAAGGGAGCTGACGCCGCGTGGCGTGAGCACTCATGCGGCTCCGCGCCGGACGGCGCGCGTGCTGCTGCTGGCGCCGCTCAGGCGCCTCAAGCGCAGTCTCTTCGGAAGTCGGGGCTAGCAGCCGGCGGCTCTCAGGGGCCAACGGCTTCAGCGCCTTCGGGACCGGCCAGGGTCGGTGGTCCCGGTGACGGACGACGGAACCCGGTGGGGGATCCTGCCCATCGGGTCTTCGGCACGTCCGGATCCGCTGAGGAGACGGTCACCGGCGGGCGCGGCCGGTTGTCCGGCCGCGCGCCGGCGGCGCAGGATGGGTCCATGGCCGACACCTTCCACTCCCAGACCTTCGAGATCACCACCGGGGACCGTGAGGTCGCCCTGGACCTCACCGTTCGCTGCGCGGCCTTCCTGGACGAGGTGGCCGCGGGGCGCGACGGGCTGCTGAACGTCTTCGTGCCGCACGCCACCGCCGGCGTGGCCGTGTTGGAGACCGGGGCGGGCAGCGACGACGACCTGCTCGCGGTGCTGCGCGACCTGCTGCCCGCCGACGACCGCTGGCGCCACCGGCACGGCAGCCCCGGCCACGGGCGTGACCACGTGCTGCCGGGCCTGGTGGCGCCGCACGCCACCCTGCCGGTGATCGGGGGCCGGATGGCGCTGGGTGTCTGGCAGTCGGTGGTGCTGATCGACACCAACAAGGACAACCCGAACCGGACCGTCCGGCTCTCCTTCCTGGGCTGACGCGCGGGACCACGGGTGGGCGACGGGGTGGTGGGCCCACCCGGCGGGGCCGACTGGTGTGCCCACCGGCGGGGCCGACTGGTGTGCCGGCCCCGCCGGCGCCGCCGGCGCCGCCTCAGACCTCCAGCTCGTTCTCGATCTTCGCGAGCTGGTGCCGTGCCATGGCCAGGTTGGCGCGGCGCTTGTCGAGCGCGAGGTAGAGGAAGAGGCCCTTGCCGGTGCGGCTGGTGAGCGGCCTGATCAGGTGGTACTGGCTGCTCAGGGTGATCAGGATGTCCTCGATCCCGTCGTTGAGCCCGAGCATCTCCATGGTGCGCATCTTGGCCCGCATCACGTCGGTGTTCCCGGCGGCGGCGACCGTCAGGTCCAGGCCGCCGGCGCCGTCCACGGTGCCCAGGGCCATACCGCTGTTGTAGTCCACCAGTGCGGTTCCTATGGCGCCCTCGATGACGCCCATGGCCTGCCGGAGTGCGGTGTCGACGTCGGTCATGATCTCTCCAAGGTTGTTGACGGTGAATGGAACTGTCGATCGGTCGGGAGGGCCGGGCCGCGGGAGGCCGGCCGGGTGGGCTCAGCGCCCGGGCGGTCGGTCGCCCCCGGTGAGGCCGCCCGGTGGCGGGCCCAGGCCGGCCGTCACCAGGCCGCCGACCCGTTCCGCCGAGCGCCGGGCCTCCAGGTGCAGCCGGCCGACGCTGACGTCCGGATGGGACAGCAGGGTGAGCACGCAGACCGGTCCGGCCGCGTAGGTGGCCACGTAGCCGTTCTCGCCGCGGACCAGCGACTCCCTGAACTCGCCCTGCCCGGTGGCGTCGGCCAGCCGCTGCGCCACCCCCAGGGTCGCGGCGGTGAGCGCGGCCAGGCCGGAGGGCTCGGTGTCGTGGGTGTCGTGCGCGAGCAGCAGACCGTCCACGCTGGCCACCAGACCGCCGGCCAGGTGCGGCACCCGGTGGCGCAGCGCGCGCAGTTCGGCCAGCAACGAGTTCTCCAGGGCGTCCATCTGCCTCCTTCCGGCGCGCTGCTTCAGCACCCGCCTCATGGCCGGGCGCGCGGGGCCGGTGCGGGGCCCGCGGGCGGACCTGCGGGCGGAGTGGGGATCAAAGTCGGGCCTCCAGTGCGGTTCGGACCCGGTACAGCAGGGCGATGTCCGGGTCGTGGACGGTCAGCGGGTTGGCCGCCGACGGTTCGGGGCGGTGGGGTGCGGGCGGTGCGGCGCGACCGGCCGCGCCGCCCGCGCCGCCCGGCGACCGGCTCGCGCCGCCCGGCACCAGGGCGCCGGGGGTACGGCGCTCCAGCCCGGCGGCGGTGCGGTGTCCTCCCGTGCCGCGCGGGGCGGTGCGGGGGGCGTCGGCCGCGGGTCGCTCGACGGGACGGTCGACGGGACGGTCGGTGGGACGCTGCTCGGTGGGACGCTGCTCGATGGGTCGTCGGTGCTCGGTGGGCCACTGCGGGGTGAGTCGGGGGTCGGCGGGTCGCAGGTCCGTGGGCCGGTGGTCGGCCGGGCGGCGGTCGGTGAGCGGGGCGAGCGGGGCGGTGAACGGGGTGGCGACCGCACCGCAGGCGGCCAGCCGGCGGACCTCCACGGTGGTGGCGAAGGCGGAGCGGCCGAGCAGGCGGGCGAGGTCGGCCGGAGTTCTTCGCCCGTCGGCGTGGTCCAGCAGCTCGCGCTGGCGCGGGCTGGGACGCGGGCCGGTGCGCGCCGGGCGGGCGCAGCGCACCACCGGCGCGGTGTCCAGCTGCGGCCACGGCCAGATCCGCTCCAGCAGGTCGCGGCGCCGTACCGTCTCGCGCCGCAGCCGCCGCGGGCTGACCGCGTTCACCGCGCCGAGCCAGTGCCGCACGCCCGGCTCGAAGGAGGTCGTCCGGGAGAGCGTCCCGAGCGCGAAGTAGGCCGCGTCGTACAGCGCGCCGAGGTGGCAGAGTTCCAACTCGCCCTGGGTCAGCCAGCCCTGCTCCACCAGCATCCGGCCCACCCGGCGTTCGGCGCCGAAGCGCTCCACCGTCTGCTGCCAGCTCTGGGGAGGGATCCGGCCGCAGGTGGTCAGCAGTCGGGCCAGGCCGGGGGCCTGTGGGCTCTCCGCGTGGACGACCGCGCCGCGCTCCAGGTAGACCGTGCCGGTCGCGGTGTGCAGCGCCCCGGTGGCGCGGGAGTCGGCCCACTGCTCGGCGGCCTCGCCCAGTGGCTGCCAGGCGGGTGCGAAGGGCGAGGCGAGCGAGGTGGCGGGCGGTGGGGCGAGCGGGCCGCGTGCGCCGGCGGTCACCCGAGCACCAGCTCCTCGGCGATGGCCTGCAGGCGGAACCGGGCCGCCGCCAGGTTGCCCTCGTTGCGGTCCAGCCACAGGTGCAGCACCAGCCGGCTGTCGAAGACCGTGCCGACCAGCAGCATCAGGTGGTAACTCCCGTTCGTGGTGAGGATGATGTCCTGCAGGGGCATCCGTGGGTCGGTCGACTCGGCGAAGCTGAGGCTCTCGGCCGCTGCCCGGACCAGGTCGGTCGCCTCGGCGGCGGTCGCCTCGTGGTCGGTGGCCGGACTCTCGCCGGCCGTCCCCAGCGCGAGCCCGCTGCCCCAGTCGAGGAGGCTCACACCCCGGGCACCGCTGATGCTCATCGCCTTGGACAGGCAATCGTCGATACCCGGCACACGGGCTCCTTCAGGGAGTTGGCACCAACCGGCCGCCGACATGGGAACGTAGTCGGATCGCTACGTCGAGTCGCGCTTCTGGCACGGAAGGCTACTGAGCGCGGGATGTGCGATGAAAATGCCATAGGCATATTTGTCATTTGAGCGAACGTTTTTCGCCATCGTCCCGGGGGCCCGCACCTGTCATCGCGCGCCGATCGGGGTGCGTCGGGGCGAGGGCCCGCAGGTGGCCGAACCGGTCGGCCGGAAAAGGTGGTTGGCTGAATCAGGGCGCACCGCGGCGATGACGGTTCGTCAGACGGGGTGCTGGTTTGCTAGGGCGCGTCTTCAAAGTCCCGCCGGGTCCGGCGCGACTTTGAAGACGCGCCCTAGGGCGGGGCTGGGGACATCCCCGCGTGCCGGCCGGTGGTGGGCTGGTGGTGGCGGGGGAGCGGAGTGCGAGGCGTCGTGATTCGGCCAGGTCGGTGCCACTTGCCCGGGTCGGGTCGGAGCGGGTAGAGAGGATGCCGTGACGGATGAATCGAACGCCTACTGCGCCGTACCGGCCGCCGACCCGCTGGGCGCACTCGCTCCGGCCGGGGCGCAGGCGGGGCCGCGCGCGGACTGCGTGCTCTGCGGCGAGCCGACCGAGTACCCGGCCGGCCACCGGGGCAGCACCCTCTGCCCGGTCTGCGCCTGGCAGCAGGCGCAGCGCATCGCCTGCTCGGGCTGACCGCCGCCGGGCGCGGCCGCCGTCGGATCCGCCGCCCCTCCCCGGGGTGGCTCAGCCGGCGTCGGGACCGGTGAGCTGGAGGGTCGAGCCGTGCCGCCCCTTGCGGACCAGCAACTGGGCGGGGATCCGCTGCCGCAGATCCGCCACGTGGCTGACGATGCCGACCGCTCGGTCCCGCTCGCGCAGCCCGTCCAGCACGTCCATCACCTCCTCCAGGGCCTGCTCGTCGAGCGTGCCGAAGCCCTCGTCGATGAAGAGGGTGTCCAGCGGCATGCCCCCGGCCTCGTCGGTGACCACGTCCGCCAGGCCCAGGGCGAGGGCGAGCGAGGCGAAGAAGCTCTCGCCGCCGGAGAGCGTGGCGGTGTCCCGCTCGGTGCCCGTCCAGGCGTCCACGACCAGCAGCGCCAGGCCGGAGCGCTTGCCGCCGGCGGACCGCTCGTCGCTGTGCACCAGGGTGTAGCGGCCGCCCGACATCCGGACCAGCCGGTCGCTGGCCGCCGCCGCCACCTGCTCCAGCCGGGCGGCCAGCACGTACGACTCCAGGCGCATCCGCAGCCGGTTGTCGGCACTCGTGCCGGTGGTGAGCTGGGCGAGCCGGCTGATCCTGCCGAAGGAGGCGAGCCGTGGTGCCAGCTCGTGGGCCGCGGCGGCCAGTTGGGCCCCCAGTTCGGCCAGTGCCGCGCAGCGCTCGCGGGCCGCGTGCTCGGCGCCGGCGGCCGCCCGCAGGTCGGCGGTGGCCGCGCGCAGGGCCTCCTGCACGCCGACCGGATCGGCGGGGGCCGCGGCCGCCGCGGTGACCAGGTCGGGCTCCGCCAGCACGGCGGCGGACGCCTGGGGCTCGGCGGCCCCCTCCTCCAGGGGCCGGCGCCGCTCCGTGGGGTCGCC
>NZ_BAAALF010000095.1:0-30999 GCF_039528135.1 Kitasatospora nipponensis
CCCAAGGAGTTGGATAACCGGCTTGTCTTCCTAAGACCGCTTGGCCTCCGACTTAGCAGGAGATCGCCGAGACGGTGCGCACCGAGCAGGGCAGCCCGATCACCTTCGCCACCACCGTGCAGGCCGCGCTGCCGCTCGCGGTCGCCTCCTCCTACCTGGACATCCTGGCCGACTACCCGTTCGAGGAGCGGGTGGGCAACTCCACCGTCTTCGCGGAGCCGGCCGGCGTGGTCGCCGCGATCACCCCCTGGAACTACCCGCTGCACCAGATCGTCGCCAAGGTGGTGCCGGCGCTGGCCGCCGGGTGCACGGTGGTCCTCAAGCCCGCCGAGGACACCCCGCTGGTGGCCCGGCTCTTCGCCCGCCTCGTCGACGGGTCCGGCTTCCCCGCCGGAGTCTTCAACCTGGTCACCGGGACCGGCGCGGTGGCCGGCGCGGCGCTGGCCGAGCACCCGGGCGTGGACCTGGTCTCCTTCACCGGCTCCACCGCGGTGGGCCGCTCGATCGCGCAGAGCGCCGGGCGCGGGATCAAGCGGGTCGCGCTGGAGCTGGGCGGCAAGTCGGCCAACGTGGTGCTGCCCGGCGCGGACCTGGCCCGGGCGGTCAACGTCAACATCGCCAACGTCTTCGCCAACTCCGGCCAGACCTGCACCGCCTGGACCCGGCTGCTGGTCCACCAGGACCAGTACGAGGAGGCGGTCGAGCTCGCCGCCAAGGCGGCCGCCAAGTACCGTCCCGGCGACCCGGCCTCGCCGCAGACCCGGATGGGACCGGTGGTCAGCGCCCGGCAGCGCGAGCGGGTGCGCGGCTACATCGAGGCGGGCCTGGCGCAGGGAGCGCGGCTGGTGACCGGTGGCGCCCAGGCGCCGGCGGACCTGCCGGTCGGCTACTACGTCGAGCCCACCGTGCTGGCCGACGTGACGCCGCAGATGACGGTGGCCCAGGAGGAGATCTTCGGCCCGGTGCTCTCGATCCTCGCCTACCGCGACGAGGAACACGCCCTGGAGATCGCCAACGGGACCGAGTACGGGCTGGCCGGCGGGGTCTGGGCCGGCGACGAGGCGACCGCGGTGGCCTTCGCCCGCCGGGTGGACGCCGGCCAACTGCACATCAACGGCGGCCAGTTCAACCCGCTGGCGCCGTTCGGTGGGTACAAGGCCTCCGGTGTGGGGCGGGAGCTGGGGCGGCACGGCCTGGAGGAGTTCCTGCAGTCCAAGTCGCTGCAGTTCTGAGCCGCCCGCCTCCCGCCTCCCTCATTCCGCCAACCCCGAGGACTGCCACCATGGTTCGTGCCGCCCTGCTCCACACCGTGGGTGCTCCGCTGGAGCTCACCGAGATCGACCTGCCCGAACCCGGCCCCGGCCAGGTGCGGGTGAAGCTGGCCGCCGCCGGCGTCTGCCACTCCGACCTCTCGCTGGCCACCGGACTGCTGCGCGCGCCGGTGCCGGTGGTGCTCGGTCACGAGGGCGCGGGTACCGTCGCCGCGGTCGGCGAGGGCGTCAGCAGCGTGCGACCGGGCGACCCAGTGGTACTCAACTGGGCTCCTGCCTGCGGTGGTTGCCACTTCTGCGGGCTCGATGAACCGTGGCTGTGCGAGCACGCGGGCGCCGGCGCCGAGCGGACCTACGCCGCGCTCGCGGACGGCACCGCGCTCTACCCGGGCCTGGGGGTGGCGGCCTTCGCCCAGGAGACCGTGGTCGCCGAGCGGGCGCTGCTGCCGCTGCCCGCGGGCGTCCCGCTCACCTCGGCCGCGCTGCTGGGCTGCGCGGTGCTCACCGGCTACGGCGCGGTGCACAACGCGGCCCGGGTGCGGGCGGGGGAGTCGGTGCTGGTCTACGGCCTGGGCGGGGTCGGCCTGGCCGTCCTCCAGGCGGCCCGGATCGCGGGGGCGGGCCCGATCATCGCGGTGGACGTCAGCCCGCAGAAGGAGGAGCTGGCGCTGCTGCACGGCGCCACCGACTTCCTGCTGGCGGACGAGGGGACCGCCCGGGCGGTGCGCAAGCTGACCGGCGGGTACGGCGCCGACCAGGCGTTCGAGTGCGTGGGCCGGGGCAGCACCGTGCGGGCCGCCTGGTCGGCCACCCGGCGCGGCGGTCGCACCACGGTGGTGGGCATCGGCGGCAAGGAGGACCTGGTCTCCTTCTCCGCGCTGGAGATCTTCTACTTCGCCCGGACGCTCGGTGCCTGCGTCTACGGCAACAGCGACCCGGCCCGGGACATCCCGGTGCTGGCCGAGCACGTCCGGGCCGGGCGGCTGGACCTGGAGGCGCTGATCACCGACCGGATCACCCTGGAGGAGATCCCGGCCGCCTTCGAGCGGATGGCGGCCGGGCAGGGCGGGCGCTCGCTGGTGGTGTTCTGAGGCAGCCGGTACTGCGGGCCGCTGACGGCGGGCCGCAACGCCGATGGGCCGCACCCCTTTCCCCGGGGTGCGGCCCATCGGCGTTCCGTCACGAGTCCGCGGCGCGTCGGCGAGCCGGTGCGTGAGTGGGTCAGGCCGCGGCCGCGGCGGCCTTGCCGGCCAGGAAGACGGCGGTCTGCTCGGCGACCCGGCGGCCCAGGTGCTCCGCGGTGGCGACGTCCGCCTTGTGCACGCCCTCGACGCCCTGGTCGACGTTGCTCTGCGCGCCGGCGCCGAGGAAGAAGCCCAGCCGGTTGAGGTCGTTCTCGGAGGCGGTGCTGCTGTTCCAGCCCGGGTGCAGGCCCAGGTTCACCCAGGTCATGCCGTGCTGGGCGGCGAAGATGCTCAGGAACTGCAGGGCGGCGAGCTTGTCACCGCTCTTGGAGCCGGAGTTGGTGAAGCCGGCCGCGAGCTTGTCCTTCCAGGCGCTGGTGAACCAGCGCGGGGTGCTGGCCTCGGCGAAGGTGTGGAACGCGCCCGCGGCCCCGCCCATGTAGGTGGGGGTGCCGAAGACGATGGCGTCCGAGGTGTCCAGCAGGGTCCAGTGCTCCTCGCTGATCTCGTCGACCTTGATCAGGTGGACGGTCGCGCCCGCGGCCTCGGCGCCCGAACGGACGGCCTCGGCGAGCACGGTGGTGTGGCCGTAGCCGGAGTGGAAGGCGACGGAGATGACGGGGCTGGTCACAGCGGTGCTCCTCATGATCAACGGGTCGATGGCGGCGGCCACCGCGGTGGACCGCGACGGCTGCTGCGCTGGTGACCGCCGTGGCGGCTGCCTTGCGCTGAGAAAAGGAAAGCACTTTCTTTTTGACAGCGCAACCATGGAGTTAGCGCTGCGCCCGCGTATGATGTGGCTATGGCGACCGAGAGATCCGCCGGACCACCAGCCGGCCCCCACCAGGACGATGCGCCGTGCGAGCTCGCCTTCGACGTGTTCGCGCGCACCTGCCCGTCACGGAGTGTGCTGAAGAACGTCACGCACGCCTGGGGCAGCCTCACCCTGGCCGGGCTGTACGACGGCAGCCTGCGCTTCAACGAGCTGCGCCGCCGGGTCGACGGGGTGAGCGAGAAGATGCTGTCGCAGACCCTGCACGCGCTGGAGCGCGACGGTCTGGTGCACCGCGAGGCGCAGCTGACCAACCCGCCGCGCGTCGACTACCGGCTCACCGAACTGGGCCGCACCGTCGCCGAGCGACTGCTCGCGCTGATCGAGGTCGTCGAGGCCGGCCTGCCCGAGATGCTCACCGCCCAGGACCGCTACGACGCCGAGCACCCGGTCGCCGACAGCCCCCAGCAGGCCGGCGTGCCCGCCCGCTGACGGGTCGGTGGCGGTGGTAGCAGTGGCGCGCGGCGGGCTGGACGATCCTCGTCCGTCAGCCCCCGTGACCAGTGCCGCGCCACTGTGCGGCCGCGGCCCGGACCTGCGCCAGCGCGCGCTCGCGGTCGGCCGGCGGCGGCTCGAACCGTCCGGCGCTCACCCGGACGTGCTCCTCCCAGCGGTCCTGCCAGAACTCGACCGTCCAACCGGGCCAGCGCCGCGGCATCTCGTACGCCTCCGCCGACGCCCCGAGCGTCCACCAACCGATCCGCCGCCGCAGCGGATCGACGTGCATCCCGGCCTCCGCCGGCACCCGGCAGACACCGTGCTGCGGGCCCCCCGCCAGCCGGTCGAGCAGCGCGGCACCCTCCCGGATCGGGTGGTCGCCGGTGTGCGCCACCAGGTAGCAGCCGGCCGCCCCGGCCGTCACCACCGCGACCATGGGCTCGGGGTCGGCCAGTTCCTCGTCGCCCGGCTCCAGCAACGATCCCACCGCGGGACCGAGTCGGCGCTCGCGGACGCGTTCGGGGTCCAGCCCCAGGTAGGTGCGCAACTCCGCGGGGCCGTCGTAGGTCCACCGGACCTCCCACCCCGCCCACGCCGCCCGCAACAACTCCAGGGTCGCGGCCCGGTGGCGCATGACGGTGCTCGGCCCCTCCCAGGCGAAGAACATCAGCACCCTCCGGCCGAGGTCGATCAACGCCGCACCCTGGCAGAGCACGTCGTCCAGCCACCAGTCGTCAACCCGCAGGCCCCGGACCATCGAGAGCACCGCCGCCGGCCCCGCCAGCAGGTCGAGGTCGATCCCCACCGCCCCGAAGCGGGAGAGGTACAGCTCGAACTCACCGCTCTCGCGGACAACGACGAAGTTCGCACGGTCGGCCATCCGCCCAGGATGGTCAACAACAGGGCCGGGCCGCCACCGAATTGCCGCTGCCGAATTGCCGCTGCCGTGCCACCCGAGCGATCACGAGGGCGGCCCGCGCGGGGCCGGCCCGTCGGCTGTGCCGTCAGTGGGCCCGGGGGGCGGCCAGCAGGTCGGTGGCGCGGGCGGTGCGCTGGTACAGGACGTGCTGTCCGGCGCGGGTGCGGGTGATCAGCCCGGTGCGGTGCAGGATGCCGAGGTGGTAGGAGACCGTGCTGGTGGCGAGGAAGTGCCGTTCGCTCAGTTCCGCGGTGGTGCGGGCGGTGTGCAGGTCGGCGAGCAGGCGGGCGCGGGTCACCCCGAGCAGGGCGGGCACCGTCGGCCCGGTGGGGGTCTGCGGCCCGGGCCGGCAGGGGTAGGCGAACATGGGCTGCCGCGTGGCGGGCCCCGGTATCGAGTCGATCACGACCCGTAAGTCCGTGGTGAACACCGAGGGGGTCAGGACCAGGCCGGTGCTGGTGGGGATCCGGCCTCGCAAGCGGCTGACCAGGGTCAGCTGATCGTCGCTCCAGAGCAACCTGGGATGCAGGGCGGCCAGCATGCCGGACAGGCCGTGGCGGGCGATCGTCCGCGCCCGGTGCCCGATGTCCTCCTCCATGCGGGCCCGCAGCGCCATCCACTGCGGGGCGAGGGCCCCCTCCCACAACTGGTGCAGCTCCGCCGCCAGTTGCTCGGCGAAGTGCTGCTCGCCCCGCTCCAGGGCGTCGCGCAGGACCACGGGAACCACCCGGCCCGCCAGCCGCTCCTCGCTGACACCCTGGGCCATGACCCGCAGTTCCCAGCGCAGACGCGCGGACTGCGTGGTGGCGACCGTGTGCAGCTCCTCCTGCAGTCCGGTCGCCGGGCCCGGGGGCTGCGGTGTCAGGAAGTCCGGCACGTAGTCCCAGGAGCCGCTGAACAGCGAGCCCAGCAGAACGAGCTTCCGGCCCTGGACCGCCTCCTGGACCCTGCTCCGCCAACCTCCGCCGCCCGACGGCCTGTTGTCGCGCAGGAGGCGGAGCGCGCCGATCGCGGTGCTGAGCGGCGAGATCGCGAACCGGGTGTTCGCCAGGACGGCGCGGTCCAGGTCGAGGTGGAGCACGACGCCCTCCGGGGTGAGCTGCCGGCGGCCGGGGCGTCCGGGCAGCCGATGTCATGAGTATTCGAACCTGATCGAATCATTCGAAGGGTGGGCCCGTCCTGCGATTCCCTTCAGTTGGGAACGGACGGCACGGACGACGCCGCCGGTCCTCGAAGAGTGAACTCGACTTCCAGAGCCCACGAGCCGGTCCACGGACCCGCCCGGGAGGCGGGCCTCCGGGCGGGGCCCGAGGGCACGGTGGGTCGAGGCAGTCAGCCACCCAGCAACGAGGAGAGACTCATGATCAGGAAGCGCACCACCGTCCGCCTCGGCGCCGTCGCCGCCGTCGCCACCCTCGGTTTGGGCCTCGGCGCCGGGATGGCGTCGGCCGATACCACCTTCCCGGCCAACGTCCCCGGCTGCGCCGGATCCATGACGGTCACGCGGATCGGCGGGCACGACTACGTGCAGGGCGTCGTGATCTCCACCACGGGCGATGGCTGCAGCGTGGACCTCACGCAGTCGAACGGCCGGAACTCCAGCAACTGGACCGCCACTCGTGTCCCGGCCAGGACCCAGCAGCTTCAGGACTCCGGGATCACCTCGTACGTCGTCGTGTGCAACATGAACACCGGCCGGTGCGCCACCAGCGCCTCGTACTGACCGAGCTCGCCGGTTCCGTCCTGGCCCCGCTCCGGGGGACCGGACCGGGACGGAACCGGCGCCGCGTGATCCTGAACTCGGCCACGAGGCGCGGGCTTTGCTGCGTACGCCGGATTGTCGGGCGCAGGTGACGTCGACTCGTCTAGCCGACCAGCTCGATCCGCTCGACGGGCGGCAGCTCGGTGGGCATGTCGTCGGTGACCCAGGCGTACTCGAGGGCGCCCAGCAGGCCGTCGTCCTCCAGCCAGAGCAGGAACTCGCCGATGTACTCGCCCTGTTCGTCGACGACGGCGGCGCCCACCGGTGCCAGCCTCGCCATCGGCCCGGCGCGCAGGGCGGGTTCGCGCACCCGCAGGTCGACGCTGAGCGAGCGCGGGAACCAGGCGCCGGTCACCTCGGTGTGGTCGAGCTGGCGGCGCAGCGCCTCGGCGCCGGCGAAGTCGGCGGACAGCAGCAGCTCCAGGACGGCGCGCTCGGCGGCGTTCAGCGGACGCGGTGGGTCCGGCGCAACGGCGGGCGGCGGCTCGGACGGCACGTCAGGTGGCACGGTGGTCGGCACGGCGGGCTCAGCCGGTCGGGTCCGGCGCCGGCGCCGCCGGCGCGGCGAGGTCGGCCGGGTCGGCGTTGGCGCCGCAGAGGATGACGGCGATCCGCCGGGCGCCGGCGGTGGGCGGGGTGTCGAGCGCCGCGTAGGCCGTGGCCGCGGCGTGCTCGACGGCCAGCCGGTACCCGTCCCAGAGCTCCTGGCGGGCGCGGACGATGGCGCTGTCCGCGACCAGCACCGAGTGGACGCCTCCGTCCAGAGCCCCGTCCAGAGCCCCACCCGGCGATCCGCCACGGGCCGCGTCGAGGGCCAGCCGGGTGACACGGCGGGCGCCCAGCGAGTCGGCGGCCACCGACCGCACCGGGACGTCCACCGGCTCGCCCGCCGCCAGTGCGGCGTTGAGCGCGCGGCAGTCGGCCGGTTCGACGGCGACGGTGCGCACCCCGTGCTCGCGCGCGGCGGTGGCCACCCCGGCGAGGAGTCCGCCCCCTCCGACCGCGACCAGCACGGTGTCCAGGTCCGGCACCCGCAGCAGGATCTCGTCCAGCAGGGTGCCGGCGCCGGCCGCGATCAGCGGGTGGTCGTAGGCGTGCGAGGCCAGCGCCCCGGTGGCCGCGGCGTGCTCCTCGCAGGCGGCCAGCGCCTGCGCGTACTCGCTGCCGACCAGCCGCACCCGGGCGCCGTACGAGCGCAGCCGGGCGACCTTGACGGCGGGCGCGGTGGCGGGCAGGAACACGGTGGCCGGCACGCCCTGGCGGGCCGCGGACCAGGCACAGGCCAGCCCGGCGTTGCCGCCCGAGGCGATGGTCACACCGGCGGCCGGCAGGGTGCCGGCCTCGCGGTGCGCGGCCAGGAAGTTCTGCGCGCCGCGCGCCTTGAAGCTCCCGGTGTGCTGCAGGTGTTCGAGGGCGAACCAGACCTGGCGGTCGCGCGGATCCCCACCGCCACCGCCACCGGTGCCGGGGTCGGCCGGTGCGAGCGCGACCGGGCGCACCGTCCCGGCGATCCGGCCGGCGGCCGCCTTGATGTCGCGGTAGCTGAGCTGGTGCTGCACGGGGACTCCCGTCCGGTTGGCTGGCGCGCCCTGTGGTACGCCGTACGTTACGGTGTCACACATGCCCCGGCCAACCCCGCTCAGCTACCTCGCCACCCCGCAGCGGATCGCCGAGGCCGCGCTGGAACTGCTCGACGAGGAGGGGCCCGGCGCGCTGAGCTTCCGCGCCCTCGCCGACCGGCTCGGCGTCTCGCACATGACCATCCACCGCCGCTGCGTCGACCTGGCCGGCCTGCTCGACCTGTGCGTGGACCAGCTCGCGGCCACCATGCCCCTGGTCGCCCCCGGCACCGACTGGGCCGACGCCACCGAGGCCCGGTTCGGCTCGCTCTACCGGCTGCTGACGGCCCGGCCGAGCCTGCTCGCCCTGCGCGGCGGCCGCCCCTGGCTCGGCCCCCACCTGCTCGCCCGGCTGGTCGAGCCGCAACTCGCCGACAGCCTGGCGGCCGGCCTCACCCCGCTGCAGGCCATCACCGCCTACCGCCGGATGTACCTGCTCACGCTCGGCAGCGCCGGCTTCGTCGACCACCGGGACCCGGCGGGCGCGATCGCCACCACCCGCGCGGCGCTGGCCGCCCTGGACCCCGTGGTGTTCCCCGTGCTGACCGGTCACCTGGCCGAGATCCTGCCGGCGGTGGTCGACCACGAGGTCTACTACGGCGCCCTGCGCCAGCTGATCGAGGCGGCGCGGCCGGCCACGCGATAGCCGGGCGGGTGGCCGGCGGGCCGCCCCGGCGGGGTGTCCACCAGCCTGCCCCGAGCCCACTATGAAACTAGTTGCACAACCTCCGGCGGACCCCTACCGTGTGGTAACCACCGTCGCGCGAGGAGAGCCCGATGACCGCCTACCCCCACCTGCTGAGCCCGCTGGACCTGGGCTTCACCACGCTGCCGAACCGGGTGCTGATGGGTTCGATGCACGTGGGGCTGGAGGAGGCGCCGAACGGCTTCGAGCGGATGGCCGAGTTCTACGCCACCCGGGCGCGCGGCGGCGTCGGCCTGATCGTCACCGGCGGGATCGCGCCGAACGAGGCGGGCCGGCCCTGGGAGGGCGGCGCGATGCTGACCACCGAGGCCGAGGCCGCCGAGCACCGGGTGGTCACCGACGCCGTGCACGCGGCCGGCGGGCGGATCGCGCTGCAGATCCTGCACTTCGGCCGCTACGCCTACCACCGGGACCTGGTCGCCCCCAGCGCGCTGCAGGCGCCGATCAGCCCGTTCGTGCCCAACGAGCTCACCGCCGAGCAGATCGAGCAGACCATCGAGGACTTCGCGCGCTGCGCCGAGCTCGCCCGGTCGGCCGGCTACGACGGTGTCGAGATCATGGGCTCCGAGGGCTACCTGATCAACGAGTTCATCGCCGCGCCGACCAACCACCGCACCGACGCCTGGGGTGGCGAGTACGCGAACCGGATGCGCTTCCCGGTCGAGATCGTGCGCCGGGTGCGGGAGCGGGTCGGGACCGACTTCATCCTGATCTACCGCCTCTCGATGCTCGACCTGATCCCCGGCGGCTCCACGCTGCCGGAGGTGGTCGAGCTCGCCCGGGCCGTCGAGGCGGCCGGCGCCACCATCATCAACACCGGCATCGGCTGGCACGAGGCCCGGATCCCCACCATCGCGACCTCGGTGCCGCGCGGCGCCTACAGCTGGGTCACCAAGAAGGTGATGGGCGCGGTCTCGATCCCGCTGGTGACCAGCAACCGGATCAACACCCCCGAGTTGGCGGAGCAGTTGCTCGCCGACGGCTTCGCCGACCTGGTCTCGCTGGCGCGCCCGCTGCTGGCCGACCCCGACTTCGTGGCCAAGGCCGCGGCCGGCACCCCCGAGGCCGTCAACACCTGCATCGGGTGCAACCAGGCCTGCCTGGACCACACCTTCAACCTCAAGATCACCTCCTGCCTGGTCAACCCCCGGGCCTGTCACGAGACCGAGCTGGTGCTGTCGCCCACCCGCAGCCGCAAGCGCGTCGCGGTGGTCGGCGCCGGCCCGGCGGGCCTGGCCTTCGCGGTGTCGGCGGCCGAACGCGGCCACGCCGTCACGCTCTTCGAGGCGGCCGGCGAGATCGGCGGGCAGCTGAACATCGCCCGCCAGGTGCCCGGCAAGGAGGAGTTCGACGAGACGCTGCGCTACTACCGCAACGAGTTGACGCTGCGTCAGGTCGACGTCCGGCTCGGCACCGAGGCCACCGCCGAGGAGCTGGCCGGCGGGGGCTTCGAGGAGGTGGTGCTGGCCACCGGCGTCACCCCGCGGATCCCGCCGATCCCCGGCGGTGACCACCCGAGCGTGCTCAGCTACCTGGACGTGCTGCGCGACAAGGCGCCGGTCGGCGAGCGGGTCGCGATCGTCGGGGCGGGCGGCATCGGCTTCGACGTCGCGGCCTACCTCACCGACCCGGGCCGCGGCGCGAGCCTGGACGCCGAGGTCTTCTTCGAGCAGTGGGGCGTGGACACCACGCACACCACCCCCGGCGGGCTGCGGCCGCCGGTGCGGGCCGGCTCGCCGCGCACCGTCCACCTGCTGCAGCGCAAGACCAGCAAGGTCGGCGCGGGGCTGGGCAAGACCACCGGCTGGATCCACCGCACCGAGCTCAAGCACCGCGGGGTGAGCATGGTCGCGGGCGTCGAGTACCGGCTGATCGACGACGCCGGCCTGCACCTGACCGTCGACGGCGAGCCGCAGCTGCTGGCGGTGGACACCGTGGTGCTCTGCGCCGGTCAGGACCCGCGCCGCGACCTGGTCGAGGAGCTGCGCGAGCGCGGCATCGAGCCGCACCTGATCGGCGGCGCGGACGTCGCGGCCGAACTCGACGCCAAGCGCGCCATCGACCAGGGCACCCGGCTCGCGGCCGCGCTCTAGGGGCCCTGAGGGCGGACGCGCCGAGGCATCCGGGCCGTCCGGGTGCCGATGGAACGCACGCGATCGGTCGCTATGCTGCTCGCCGGTGCGCAGGCACCGTGCACCGCCGGGCAGCGCGGGACCCACCGGGACGGACCCGCCGGGGACGCCGCGGGCGGCCCGCGCCGGACGTCGGGAGAGGCCGGACGTCAGGAGATGAAGGAGGCCCGGCCATGTCGCTCCCGCACGCCATCCTCACCGCGCTGCTGGAGAAGCCCTCCTCCGGGCTGGAGGTGACCCGGCGCTTCGACAAGTCGATCGGTTTCTTCTGGTCGGCCACCCACCAGCAGATCTACCGCGAGCTGGCCAAGCTGGAGCAGGCCGGGCTGATCCGGGCGATCCCGCAGCCGCCCAGCCGTGGGCAGCGCAAGGAGTACGAGGTGCTGGCGCCCGGGCGGGAGGCGCTGGCGGCCTGGGTGGGGGAGCAGCAGGAGCCCAAGCAGGTCCGGGACGCCCTGCTGCTGCGCCTGCGGGCCGCCGCGGTCGTCGAGGCGCCGGGGCTGGCCGCCGAGCTGCGGCGCCATCTGGCTCTGCACCAGCGGCAGTTGGAGCAGTACCTGGAGATCGAGCAGCGCGACTTCCCGGTCCGGGAGGCCGCGACGCGAAGCCGCCTGCAGCACAGCGTGCTGCGGGCCGGCATCGGGCTGGAGACCTTCTGGGTCCAGTGGCTGACCGAGACGATCGCCGACCTGCCGAGCGGGTCCACCGGCGACCTGCACGGCGATCGCGCCGCCGAGCCGCCGAGCGATCCCGCCGCCGAGCCGCCGGTCACCGGGGCGTAGGCCGGGACGGGCCGGGCCACCGGGTGGGGGCTGCTGCCAGAATGTGCAGCAGCCCAGGCCTGAAACGTTCACGAGGTGAGTGATGAGCCCCACCGCACAGCGCCCAGCCGCACCGTCGAGCGGGTCCCTGGGCGGGCGTGGTCAAAGCCGTCCGACCCTGGAGGAGGTGGCGGCGCTGGCCGGGGTCGGCCGCGGCACGGTCTCGCGGGTGATCAACGGCTCGCCCCGGGTCAGCGAGCGGGCGCGGGCCGCCGTCGAGCGCGCGGTCGCCGAGCTCGGCTACGTGCCCAACCGGGCCGCCCGCACCCTGGTCACCTCGCGCACCGACGCGATCGCGCTGGTGGTCCCGGAGGCCGAGACCCGGCTCTTCTCGGAGCCCTACTTCGGCGACATCATCAGCGGGGTGTCCGCCGAACTGTCCGACACCGACATGCAGTTGCTGCTGGTCCTGGTCCGCAACCAGCGCGAGCGCGACCGCTTGTCGGCCTACCTGCGGGCCCAGCGGGTGGACGGCGTGCTGATGGTCTCGGTGCACCGCGACGACCCGCTGCCGACGGCCCTGGAGGAGCTGCGGATCCCGTCCGTGCTGGCCGGCCGGCGCGGCGACCACGAGCCCCTGAGCTACGTGGCCGCCGACAACGCGGGCGGCGCCCGGATGGCCGTGCGCCACCTGCTGCGGCGCGGCTGCGAGCGGATCGCCACCATCACCGGGCCGCTGGACATGGAGGTGGCGCAGGCCCGCCTCAGCGGCTACCGCTCCGCCCTGGAGCAGGACGGCCGGCCGCCGCGCGAGGACCTGGTGGGCCTGGCCGACTTCACCGAGGCGGGCGGGCGGGCCGCCATGGCCGAGCTGCTGGAGCGGGTGCCGGACCTGGACGCGGTCTTCTGCGCCTCCGACGTGATGGCCGCCGGCGCGCTGCAGGTGCTGCGCGCCGCGGGCCGCCGGGTGCCGCAGGACGTGGCACTGATCGGCTTCGACGACTCGATCGTGGCCCGGCACACCGACCCCCCGCTGACCAGCGTCCGCCAGCCGATCGAGGAGATGGGCCGCACGATGGCCCGCCTCCTGCTGGACGAGATCGCCGACCCCGGCCGCACCCGGCGCCAACTGGTCCTCGCCACCGAACTGGTGGTACGCCAGTCGGCCTGAGCGCCGCGGGAGCGCCGGAGGGTCCGGGTGCGCCGGCGCCCCGCCGTCGGCACGTGCGACGCGGCGGGCCCGGTGTCCCTCAGCCCTGGTCCTGGTTCGGGTCGGCGTTGAGTTGGCCGCTCAGGTCGGGGACGGTGGCGATGACCGCGGTGGAGATGGCGGCCAGGGGGTCGGCCGCGTAGCGGTAGGCGCCGGCCGGGACGGCCACCTCGACGTAGAGGGCGCGCAGGGTGGTGGTAAAGCGGTAGCCGCCGTGGTCGTCGTGTTCGAGGTACCACTGGACACCGTTGACGTTGGGCCCGGTGGCGGCCCGGTTCGCCAGCACGCTGAGCGAGGCGGGCCGCGGGACCCCGCAGCGCAGCACCGTGCGGGGTGCGCTGCGCCACACCGCGACGTAGGGGGAGTTCGGCGGGTCGGCGCGCGGGTGGTCCAGGAGCGCGGCCGGCAGGGCCTTGGCGAGCGCCAGGCAGGGGGCGACGGCCCGGGCGTCCGGCACCGGGGCGGTGGTGGGCGGCTGCCAGTCGACCGCGCTGACCAGCAGGGCTCCGGTGCAGGCGAGCAGCGCGAGCGGCGGCGCCAGCCAGCGGACGGGAGCCGGCAGGGCCTGCAGGGCGCGGATCGGACGCTGGAAGCGGGGCACCGGTCGATGGTAGCCGGACCGCGTGGACGGGCCGCAGGTGGGCCGTGCGGCCGGGTGCCGGACGGTGTCGGACGGTGCCGGTTCGACCACGGTCGGGAAAAGCCGGGCCGAACCTCTTGACCAGTGGTACTTACCAGTCAAGGATGCCGGTCATGACATCTCCGTTCCCCCGGCGCGGGGCGGCCTTCGCCGCGCTCGCCGCCGGTTCCCTGCTGCTCTCCGGTCTCGCGTCCGGCGCCCCCGCGCTGGCCGCCCCCGCCGTTCCCACCGCCGCCCCCGCGGCCTTCGCCGCGCCGGCCGCGCCCGCCGCGACCTCGCCGGTCACCGTCCAGGAGTGGCTCTACCCCGGCAAGTCCGGCTCGGTGACCTGCAGCGCCGCCGCCGAGTACGCGGACGGCCGCGTGCAGAACGGCGTGCTGAAGCCCGAGTACTACGACTTCGACACCAACGGCAACGCGGTGCTGGCCGCCGCCACGAACTCCGCCTACGCCTGCAACGGCTACAGCGCGGCGAACGCGGCCGACGTCAAGGCGCACTCGGCCCAGCAGTACATGACCATCTCGCTCGCCGACCTGCCCTCCGAGGAGGCGCTGACCGGCAGCGCGGCGAAGAGCGCGGCCGGCGTCAAGACGGTCACCGACTTCGCCAAGAGCATCGGATTCACCGGTGTGGACGTGGACTTCGAGAACTACTGGGACTGGAAGGGGCAGGACCAGGCCAACTACTACACCTTCCTGACCAACCTGGCCACCAGCCTGCACAACGCCGGGCTCAAGCTCCAGGTCGAGGGCCCGCCGGACACCACCACCGGCTTCAACTACGGCTCGGTGCTGGCCGCCGGGGCCGACCAGGTGGTCATGATGGCCTACGACGACGAGTACCAGTCGCCGGCCGGCAGCACCTGTCTGGCGTTCTCCCCGTACGACTGGATGAAGGACCTGATCACCAGCGCGCTGGCCCAGATCCCCACCGCCCAGCGCGGCCGCTTCGTCGCCGGCCTGCCGGCCGAGGCGTACACCGCGACCGCCAACTGCCAGAACATCGTGGGCAACCAGACCGTTCTCGACATGACCAAGGCGCCGGGCTACTCCACCGATCCGCAGGTGATCGCCTCCCGGCGTGACCCCGACTCCGGTGAGATCCGCTGGAGTTCGGGCGGCGCGTTCTACGACTACGTGGACCAGACGGCGCTGGACAGCAAGTTGGCGCTGGTGCGCAGCCTGGGCGTGAGCAACGTCTCGGTCTGGGCGCTGGGCGGCGGCAACGCCTGGTTCTCGGCCGGCGCGCTGGGCGGCGGCGGTGGCACCGGTCCGGGCTTCGTCTCGTCGGCCAGCGGCCGCTGCATGGACGTGCCGGGCTCGGTGGGCGCCAACAGCACCCGCCTGGACGTGCACGACTGCGACGGCTCGGCCGGTCAGGCCGTCGTCCAGGGCACCGGCAACACCCTGCAGGTGCTGGGCAAGTGCGTGGACGCCTCGGGCCGCAAGACCACGGCCGGCACCCCGGTGATCCTCTACACCTGCAGCGGCGCGACCAACCAGCAGTGGACCAGGGGCGCCGACGGCAGCTTCACCGGGGTCCAGTCCGGGCTGTGCCTGGACGTGACCGGTGGTGCGGTCAACGCGCCGAACGGCACCCAGCTGGAGCTGTGGCCGTGCACCGGCCAGGCGAACCAGATCTGGACGCCGAAGAGCTGACCGGAACGTGCGAAACGGCGCAGGGGTGAGCCACCGGCTCACCCCTGCGCCCGTTCCGTCGGCAACGGGACCGACCCGGCCCCACCCCCGCCCCGCTCAGGACGGCGAGGCGAAGAACGGGTCGGCCGGCAGCCCCTGCGGGTCGTCGCCGCCCGCCGCCGTCGACCACTCGCCGGCCAGCACCCGCCCGCGCCCGCGCCCCTGGGCCAGCGAGAGGCGCGAGACGATCCGGTAGCGGTCCCCGCGGTAGACCGAGTGCGCGAACTCGATCACCCGCCCGAGCCCGTCCTCGGTGACCCGCTCGAAGAGCAGGGCCGGGAAGTGCGCGGGCACCCCGAGCAGGCCGGCCTCGTCCTCGTCGGTGACGGTCGGCTCGATGGTCTGCACGGCCTCGGTGACCCCGATGCCGTAGCGGGTCTCCAGCAGGTCGTAGAAGGAGTGCTCCTCCAGGTCCTGGGCCGTGATGCCGGGCACCAGCTCCTCCGGCAGGTAGAGGGTGTCCACCGACATCGGCTCGCCGTCCACCAGCCGCAGCCGGGTGATCCGCAGCACCGGCGCGGAGGGGGCCAGCCGCAGCCGCCGTCCCACCCGGGCGCCGGCGCTGATCCTGGTGAAGTCCACCGTGCGGCTGGTCCAGGTACCGCTCACCCCCGCGACCGTGTGGCGCGTGCGCGAGGTCTGGGTCAGGTCCTGCGCGATCTTCGGCTGGGCCACGAACACCCCCTGTCCCTGTCGGCGTACCAGCTTCCCGGCCCGGACCAGGTCGTCGACCACGGCGCGCAGCGTGGGTCGGGAGACCTCCAGGTCGGCGCAGAGGCGCCGCTCGGAGGGGATGCCCTCGCCGATGTCCAGGGTCTCGATCAGGTCGAGCAGGTGCTCCCGGACGCGCTCCCGCTTGGAGAACGCACGGGACCCCCCGGATCCGGCGGCCTCGTCGGTCACAACGTGCTCCTCACCGGCCGCTGGCGCGGCGTGGTCTGTGATGGCTCCACGTGACCGGCGCAACCGGTCTCGCGAAGCTTCTGATGTCGGGATGCTGTCGAAAAACTTACCAGTGGTCAAGGTCTGGTGGCACTGGTCCACCAGATGGTAAACATTCTTCCAGCTTCGCCGCAGGCTCGCGTCGATTACCGCGAACCTCCCCCTCACCCCTGCCCGCCTCCCCCGTGGAGGTCGTCGGCCTGCCTCCCCTCCCCGTGCGATTGAGGTCCCCCCATGAGAAGCAGCTCCAGAACCGCCGCGTTCGCCCTGTGCACGGCCGTCACCGCCTCCCTGCTGGCCGGGTGCGGCACCACCGGCTCGGGCGGCGGCGGTGCCGACATCGGCGCGGACGACACCACCCCGGTCACCATCACCTTCTGGCACGCCTTCACCTCCGACCGGGAGACCGCCGCGGTCAACCAGGCGCTGGCCCTCTTCCACCAGAAGTACCCGTACATCACGGTGAACAGCGTCAAGGGCCAGACCGACGACAAGATCAACCAGGCGATCCGCGGCGGCACCGCACCCGACGTGGCGGCCTCCTTCAACGCCGGCAACGTGGGCGGCTGGTGCTCCTCCGGCGCGTTCCAGGACCTCGGCCCGGACATCACCGCCGACCACGTGGACCTCTCCGGCATCCCCGCCGCCGTCCAGGACTACACCGCCTTCCAGGGCAAGCGCTGCACCATGCCGTGGCTGGCCGACACCTTCGGGCTCTACTACAACAAGAAGCTCTTCGCGGCCGCCGGCATCACCAACCCGCCCAGGACGATGAGCGAGCTGGCCGAGGACGCCAAGAAGCTCACCGCCTTCAACCCGGACGGCTCGATCAGGACGGCCGGCTTCATGCCGTACTTCGGCGGCTACGAGATGCTCACCGAGCACCTGGTGCCCAGCTGGGGCGGCCACTGGCTGACCCCCGACGGCCAGTCGAACACCGCCAAGGACCCGGCCTTCGCCCAGGCGCTGACCTGGCAGAAGAACCTGGTCGACTGGTTCGGCGCGGCCAAGCTGAAGACCTTCAAGACCTCGATGGCCACCGAGCAGTCCGCCCAGAACGCCTTCGAGACCGGCAGCCTGGCGATGATGGTGGACGGCGAGTGGCGCACCGCCTTCATCAAGGGCGACAACGCGGACGTCGACTACGGCACCGCCCCGATGCCCGCCGCCGACGACCAGCCCAAGCTGTACGGTGCCGGGTACGTGGGTGGCAACGTGATGGGCATACCCAAGGGCGCCAAGCACCCCGGCGCCGCCTGGAAGCTGCTGAAGTTCCTCACCACCGACACCGACGCGCTGGTCACGCTGGCCAACCAGGTCGGCAACGTGCCCACCACGCTGCCGGCGCTGGAGTCCCCGAAGCTGACGCTGACCGAGGACCCGCACTTCCAGCCGTTCCTGGACGTCTTCAAGAACCCGAACACCACCACCACCCCGGCCGCCCCGGACGGTGGCGCGTACGTGACCAACTTCGAGCCCTTCGCCGAGAAGTGGCAGGACGGACAGGTGCCCGACCTGAAGGCCGGCCTCGCCCAGGTCGACCAGCAGAACAACGCCGCACTCAAGCTCGGTCAGTGACGTGGCGGCCACCCGCGCCGCCGCCGCGCCCACCGTGCCGGCCGTGCGCCGGCGCCGCCTGATCGTGCTCGCCTTCCTGGCGCCGTGGCTGATCGGCTTCGCCGTCTTCCTGCTCTACCCGCTGGTCACCACGGTCTACCTGTCCTTCACCAACTCCAACATGATCTCGCCGGCCCGCTGGGTGGGGCTGCGCAACTACCGCTACCTGCTCGACCAGGACCCCTACGTCTGGCAGGCGATCCGCAACACCGGCTGGCTGGTGGCCGTGATGGTCCCGGCCCAGGTGCTCTTCGCGCTCGGCGTGGCGATGCTCACCGCCCGGCTGAAGGCCGGCGCCGGGATCTTCCGGACCCTCTTCTACCTGCCGGCGCTGGCCCCGCCGGTGGCCGCCACGGTGGCCTTCGTCTTCCTCTTCAACCCGGGCACCGGGCCGGTCGACCAGCTGCTGCGCGCGCTGGGCCTGCCCGCGCCGCTCTGGTTCAGCTCGGAGGACTGGTCGAAGCCGGCGCTGACCCTGCTCGCCCTGTGGGGCAGCGGCAGCGCGATGGTGATCTTCCTGGCCGCCCTGCTGGACGTCCCCGCCGAGCTCTACGAGGCCGCGGAGCTGGACGGGGCCGGCGCCTGGAAGCGCTTTGTGCACATCACGCTGCCGACCATCGGACCGGTGCTGCTCTTCTCCGCCGTGACCGCGGTGATCGCCGCGCTGCAGTACTTCACCCAGGCGATGGTGGCCGCGCAGGTGGCCGGCAACACCCGCAACGAGGTCTCCACCGGCTACCCGGGCGGCAGCACGCTGACCTACTCCGGGTGGCTCTACACCAACGGCTTCAGCCAGTTCCACATGGGCTACGCCTGCGCGCTGGCCGTGCTGCTCTTCGTCGCCACCATGCTCTTCACCCTCGTCCTGCTCCGCCGCACGGCCGGCTTCACACCCCAGGAGGCCGGCGCATGACGGCTCTTGCCCCGACCCGCGGGCGTCCGCGGACCGCGCTCCACTCGGCCCACCTGGCCGCCCGCGGCCGGGCCCGGCGCCGGCGAGCGCTGATCTGGGTGGCCGAGCACACCCTGGCGCTGACCCTGGTCGCGCTCTTCACCGGCCCGCTCGTCTTCATCCTCCTGACCTCGGTGATGACCGACCAGCAGTCGCTCAGCAGCGAGTTGTGGCCCCAGCACTGGCAGTGGTCCAACTACGCGGAGGTCTTCCGGCGCGCGCCGATGCTCACCTGGCTCGGCAACACCCTGCTGTACGCGAGCGCCGCCACCGTCGCCATGCTGCTCTCCAGCGTGCCGGTCGCCTACGCGCTGGCCCGGTTCCGCTTCCGCGGCCGCAACACCGCCTTCCTCGGCGTGGTCACCATGATGATGCTGCCGCCGCAGGTCCTGGTGATCCCGATGTACCTGTTCTGGGCGCATCTCCATCTGACCGGCACCATATGGCCGTTGGTGCTCCCGGCGCTCTTCGGTGACGCGTTCTCGATCTTCCTGCTGCGCCAGTTCCTGCTCACCCTGCCGCAGGAGTACCTGGACGCGGCCCGGATCGACGGCTGCGGCGAACTGCGGGTGCTCACCCGGGTGGTGCTGCCGATGATGCGCCCGGCCATCGCGGCGGTCGCGCTCTTCCAGTTCTTCTCGGCCTGGAACGACTACTACGGCCCGCTGATCTACACCGGCGAGAACCCCGCGCACTGGACGCTGGCGGTGGGCCTGGCCAGCTTCAAGACCTCGCAGGCGGTGGCCTGGAACCTCACCATGGCCGCCACCCTGATCGCGATGGCGCCGGTGATCATCGTGTTCTTCCTCGCCCAACGCGCCTTCATCGAGGGCGTCACCATGACTGGAGTCAAGGGATGAAGATCGTCGTCGTGGGTGGCGGATCCACCTACACACCCGAACTGGCCGACGGATTCGCCCGGTTGCGCGACCAGTTGCCGATCGACGAGCTGGTGCTGGTCGACCCCGACGCCGCCCGCCTGGAGCTGGTCGGCCCGGTCGCCGCCCGGATCCTGGCCCGCCAGGGGCACCCGGGCAAGCTGGTCACCAGCACCGAGCTGGACCCGGTGCTGGACGGCGCCGACGCGGTGCTGCTGCAACTGCGCGTCGGCGGGCAACAGGCCCGGCTGAGCGACGAGACGTTCCCGCTCTCCTGCGGCTGCGTGGGCCAGGAGACCACCGGGGCGGGCGGGTTGGCCAAGGCACTGCGCACCGTCCCGGTGGTGCTGGAGATCGCCGAGCGGATCCGGCAGGCCAACCCGCAGGCCTGGATCGTGGACTTCACCAACCCGGTCGGCATCGTCACCCGGGCCCTGCTGGACGCCGGCCACCGCGCGGTGGGCCTGTGCAACGTGGCCAAGGGCTTCCAGCACACCTTCGGCGAGTGGCTGGGGGTGGACGCCGAGCGCGTCGAGCTGGACCACGTCGGCCTCAACCACCTCACCTGGGAACGCGCGGTGCGGGTGGACGGCGAGGACGTGCTGCCCAAGCTGCTCGCCGAGCACGCCGAGAGCCTGGCCGCCCGCTGCCTGCTGCCGGTGGACGTGCTGCACCGGATGGGCGTGATCCCCTCCTACTACCTGCGCTACTACTACGGCCACGACGCCGTGGTGGCCGAACAGTCCACCGGCGGCGCCGCACGGGCCGAGGAAGTCGCCGACCTGGAGCGGCAGTTGCTGGACATCTACGCCGACCCCACGCTCGACGTCAAGCCCGCGCTGCTCGGCGAGCGCGGCGGCGCCTACTACTCCGAGGCCGCCATCTCGCTGGTCGGCGGCCTGCTGCGGGACACCGGGGAGGTGCAGGTCGCCAACGTCCGCAACGGTGACACGCTGCCCTTCCTGTCACCCGACGCGGTGATCGAGGTGCCGGCCCGGATCTCGGCCGCCGGCGCCGAGCCGCTGCCGGTGGCGCCGCTGGAGCCGCTGTACGCCGGCCTGATCGCGCACGTCGCCGCCTACGAGGAGCTCGCGGTCGCCGCCGCCGTGCACGGCGGGATCGAGCGGGTCGAGGACGCCCTGCTGGCCCACCCGCTGGTCGGCCAGATCGAGCTCGCCAGGAACCTGGCCGCCGAGCTGCTCGCCGCCAACACCGTTCACCTGCCGTGGAGTTCGTCATGACCGCAGAGCCCGCGCTGTTCCTGGCGGTGGACGGCGGCAACAGCAAGACCGACGTCCTGCTCGGCCGGGCGGACGGCCACCTGCTGGGCCGGGTCCGCGGTGGGCCGTTCCGCCCGCAGGTCACCGGCCCGCCGGCCGCGCTGGCCGCGCTCGGCGGGCTGCTCGAGGCGCTGCTGGCCCGCGCGGGCCGGCCGGCCGGGTTGCCGGCCGGAGAGCCCCTCGGAGCACCGGTGGGACAGCTCTCGGCCTTCGTCGCCGGCGCCGACCTGCCCAGCGAGGAGGCCGAGTTGACCGCCGCGCTGGCCGCGCTCGGCTGGGCCCGCCAGGTGCACGCCGCCAACGACACCTTCGCCCTGCTGCACGCCGGGGCCCGGGCCGGCTGGGGCGTGGCGGTGGTCTGCGGGACCGGGATCAACTGCGTGGGGCTGGGCCCGGACGGCACGGTGGCCCGGTTCCCCGCACTCGGCGAGATCTCCGGCGACTGGGGTGGTGGCGGCGACCTGGGCCGGGCGGTGCTGTGGCACGCGGTCCGCGCCGAGGACGGCCGCGGCCCGGCCACCACGCTGGCCGCCGCGGTGGCCGAGCGGTTCGCCCTGCCGACGGTGGCCGCGGTCACCGAGGCGCTGCACCACGGCCGGCTCGCGCCCAGCGCCCTGCACACGCTGACCCGCCCGCTGCTGGCCGCCGCCACGGCCGGCGACCCGGTGGCCCGCGCGCTCCTGGAGCGCCAGGGCGACGAGATCACCGCGATGGCCGTCACCGCGCTGCGCCGCCTGGACCTGCTGGAGAAACCGGCCGAGGTGGTCCTGGGCGGCGGCGTGCTGGCGGCACGGCACCCGCACCTCGCGCGGCGGGTGGCGGACGGCATCCCGGCCGCCGCCCCGCGGGCCGTGCTGCGCACCGTCACCCTGCCACCGGTCGCCGGCGCGGCGCTGCACGCCCTGCACGCGCTGGGGACGCCGGCGGACGGAGCCCGGGAGCGGCTGCTGCGGGAACTGGCCGACACCGAGCCCGACACCGAGCCCGCCCCCGAGCCCGTCGCCCCCGAGCCTGTCGCCCCCGAGCTCGCGCTCCCCGCGCCCGCCCCGGCGGTGGCCCGGTGAGCGCGGACCCGCGACTGCCCGCCGAGCTGCGGCGCTGGGCCGACGCCTGCATCCTGCCCGGCTTCGACGGCCCGCGCGCCCCCGACTGGCTGCGCCGCCGGATCGCCGAGGGCGTGCGTGGAGTCGTCCTCTACCACGCCAACATGGCCGGCCCCGAGGCGCTGGCCCAGCTCACCGCGGAGCTGCGCGCCGAGAACCCCGACCTGATCATCGGCCTGGACGAGGAGGGTGGCGACGTCACCCGGCTGCACCTCACCGAGGGCAGCCCGTGGCCCGGCCACCTCACGCTGGGCCAGGCGGACGACCCCGACCTCACCCGCCGCACCGCCCGCTCGATCGGCAGCCGGCTCGCCGAACTCGGCGTCAACCTGGACCTGGCCCCGGTGGTCGACGTCAACACCGCGGCCGGCAACCCGGTGATCGGCACCCGCTCGTTCGGCGCCGACCCGGCCCGGGTCGCCGCCCAGGGCGCCGCGTACGTCGAGGGTCTGCAGTCCACCGGTGTGGCCGGCTGCGCCAAGCACTTCCCCGGCCACGGCGCCACCACCGTCGACTCGCACCACGACCTGCCGCGGGTCACCGAGGAGCGCGAGGCGTTCGAGGAGATCGCCCTGCCGCCGTTCCGGGCGGCGATCGCGGCCGACGTGGCGGCGGTGATGACCGCGCACATCCTGCTGCCCTGTTACGACACGGTGCCCGCCACGATCAGCCGCACCCTGCTGACCGGCGTGCTGCGCGAGCGCCTCGGCTTCACCGGCGCGGTGATCACCGACTCGCTGGAGATGCGGGCCGTGCACGACCGCTACGGCATCGCGGGCACCGCGCTGCGGGCGGTGGCGGCCGGCGCCGACGCGCTCTGCGTGGGCACCCGGCACGGCGAGGCCCGCGCGCAACTGCTGCGCGAGGAACTGGTCGGCGCGGTGCTGCGCGGCGAACTCGCCGCCGAGCGGCTGGCCGAGGCCGCCGCCCGGGTCGAGGCACTGGCCGCGCGGGCGGTGCTCCGCCCGGCCGGCGCCCCGCCGTCGTCCGACGCAGGCCCGCCGGCGGAGGACGGCGCCGGCCTGCGGGCGGCCCGACAGGCGCTGCTGGTGCGGGAGGTCCCGGTACTGCGGCAGGCCCCGGTGGTCCTGGAGTTCCAGGACGAGCCGACCCCCGCCATCGGCGACACCGCCTGGGGCCTGGGCTCGCTGCTGGCCGAGGCCCTCGCGGGCACCGAGGTGCTCGACGTGCTGCCCGACGCCGCCCCCTCGGTGGGCCACCTGCCCGCCGTCCGCCCGATCGTGGCGGTCGTCCGCGACCTGCACCGCCACCCCGCCACCCTGGCGGCGGTCACCGCGCTGCTGGCCGCCCGACCGCGCACCGTGCTGGTCGAGATGGGCCTGCCGCACCACCAGCCGCACAGCCCCGGCGGCTACCTGGCCACCTACGGCGCCTCCCGGGTCGCCGCCCTCGCGGCCGCCGAGGTCCTGCTCGGCACCGCCCCGCCCGCCACCCCCTGCTCCGGAAAGCGACCTGACGCACCATGACGATGTCCTACACCCGCCTGGGCCGCACCGGCCTGTCCGTCTCCCGGCTCTGCCTGGGCACCATGAACTTCGGTGACCGCACCCCCGAGCCCGACGCCCACGCCATCCTGGACAGCGCGCACGAGCACGGCATCAACCTGATCGACACCGCCGACGTCTACGGCTGGACCATGACCAAGGGCCTGACCGAGGAGATCATCGGCCGCTGGTTCGCCCAGGGCGGCGGCCGGCGCGAGCGCACCGTGCTGGCCACCAAGGTCTACGGCACCATGCCCGACCTGGGCCGCGAGAACTGGCCCAACAGCGGCCGGCTCTCCGCCCTGCACATCCGGCGCGGCGTGGAGGCCAGCCTGCGCCGCCTGAACACCGACTACATCGACCTCTACCAGATGCACCACATCGACCGCCGGACCCCGTGGGAGGAGATCTGGCAGGCGATGGAGGTGCTGGTCGCCCAGGGCAAGATCCTCTACGTCGGCTCCAGCAACTTCGCCGGCTGGCACCTGGCCACCGCCCAGGCCGCCGCCGAGCGGCGCGGACTGTTCGGGCTGGTCAGCGAGCAGTCCGTCTACAACCTCCTGGAGCGCGCGGTGGAGTCCGACCTGATCCCCTCCGCCACCCACCACGGGCTGGGCCTGCTGCCGTACTCCCCGCTCAGCGGTGGCCTGCTCGGCGGGATCCTGCGGCGCACCGCCGAGGGCGGCCGGCGCGCGGACCCGGCGCTGCGGCAGAAGATCGAGTCCGTTCGCGAGCAGCTCACCGCCTACGAGGCACTGGCCGCCGAACTCGGCCACGCCCCCGGCGAGCTGGCGCTGGCCTGGCTGCTCCACCAGCCCGCCGTCACCGCCCCCGTGGTCGGCCCCGGCACCCGGGCCCACCTGGACGCCGCCCTCGCCGCCCTCACCATCGAGCTGGAAGGGCCCGTCCTCGACCGCCTGGACGAGATCTTCCCCCGCCGGCTCGAAGCCCCGGAGTGCTATGCCTGGTGAACACCGCTGCGGCGTCGTTCAGTTGGCGATGCCGACGGTGTGGCGCACGGTGTCGGGCCGCTCCAGCGCGGCGAGCATGCCGTGCGCGACGTCGGCGCGCGAGACGGTGATCCCGCCGTGCACGTTGCGGTCGATGCTGGTGCGGTAGGTGCCGGTGAGCGGCTTGTCGGTCAGGCGCGGCGGGCGCAGCACCGTCCAGTCCAGGTCACCGTCCCGCAGCAGCTCCTCCATCCTGGCCAGGTCCGCGTAGTGCGCGCGCAGGAAGGTGCGGGTCAGCGGGGCGCCGAGGTAGCGCATGAACGGACCGTCGCCCGGGTCGTGCTTCGGCGGATGCGGGCGGTTCGGCGAGGGCACGGTGCCGATCGGCGCGGCGCTGACCACGACGAGCCGCTGCACGCCGGCGGTGCGCATGGCCTCGGCGACCGCCCGGGTGCCGCGCCAGGCGACGCCCGCCTCCGCGCTGGAGCGGGCGCCGAGGCCCGAGAGCACGGCGTCGGCCCCGGCCACCGCGGCCGCCAGCGCGGTGGGTTCGGCCGTGGCCAGGTCCGCGGCCACCACGCGGACCGGCGCGCTGAGCCCCGCGGGGTTGCGCACGACGGCGGTGACCTCGTGGCCGGCGGCGACGGCCTGGCCGAGCAGTTGGCGGCCGATGCCGCCGGTGGCCGCGACGATGGTGAGTTTCATGGCGGGTTCTCCTCGGTGAAGGGGTGTTCAGGGCTGGAAGACGGCCGCGTGGTCCGCGACCCAGTGGGCGTAGTCGCGAGCCGGGCGGCCCAGGATCCGCGCCACCTCGCCGGTCGGCGGGTGCTGCGGACGGTGCAGGTGCCGCGCGTACCTGGCCAGCAGCGCGTCGACGAAGGGCGTCGGCAGCCCGGCGCGGCGCATGCCCTCGGCGGCCGCCTGGGCCGGCACCTCCTCGAAGCGCAGCGCGCGCCCGAGCACCCGGCCGATGGTGGCCACCTGCTGCCGATGACTGAGCGACTGCGGTCCGGTCAACTCAAGCCGCTGGTTGATCAGTTCGTCCTCGCACAGGGCGAGGGCGGCCACCTCGGCCAGGTCCCGTTCGTCGAGCAGCGACTCCTCGAAGCCCGGGTGGACGTAGCGCACCAGGTCGCCGGCGCGCAGCTGCGCGCCCCAGGCCTGGCCGGTGTTGCCGGCGAACGAACTCGCCCGCAGGCTGGTCCACTCCGGCCCGCCGCTCTCGGCGGCGACCTCGGCCTCCCGGTTGCGGTCGCCCCGCAGCCGGGAGGGCTGCTCGGCGAGCGGGTCGTCGACGTTCATCGCGCTGAGCGCCACCACGCGCCGCACCCCACGGGCGCGGGCCAGCGCCACCAGCGCCTGGGCGGCGTCGCCGACGGCCCGCGGGTGCAGGAAGAGCGCGGTGACGCCGCTCAGGGCGTCGGTCAGGCAGGCCGGGTGGCGCGGGTCGCCCACGACGACCTCGACGTCCCGGGCCAGCGTGGCCGCCGGGTCGCGGGTGACCGCCCGGACGGCGGCGCCCCGGGCGAGAGCGAAGTCGACGAGCGGGCGGCCGACCGGGCCGGTGGCGCCGGTGATCATGATCACGGGTGGTTCTCTCCTTCGAGGCGGGTGAGCTTGTCGGGGTTGGTCACGAAGTAGATGCCGGCCACCTGGCCGCTCTGCGGGACCAGGTCGAGGACCAGGACCGCGAACGGCGCCCCGCCCAGGAACAGCACGGCCGAGGGGTCGCCGTTGACCTGCCGGAAGCGGACGTCCACCGGACCGGCCACCTGCGAGGCCCGGGTGGCCAGCAGCCTGGCGACCTGCTCGCGGCCGTGCACCGGCCGCCGTCCGGCGGCCACCGCCTTGCCGCCGCCGTCGGCCCAGAGGGTCACCTCGGGGGCGAGCAGGTCCATGAGCGCCGCCAGGTCGCCGCCGGAGACGGCGGTGGCGAACCGCTCGGTCACCTCGCGCCGCAGCCGCGGGTCGGCCCGGAACCGCGGGCGCCGGGCCTGCACGTGCTCGCGGGCCCGGTGGGCGAGTTGGCGCACCGAAGCGGGCGAGCGGGTCAGGATCTGCGCGATCTCCTGGTGCGGGTAGCCGAACACCTCGTGCAGCACGAAGACCGCGCGCTCCAGCGGCGTGAGCGTCTCCAGCACCACCAGCAGCGCCATCGACACCGACTCGGCCCGCTCGGCCGCCTCGGCGCCGTCCGCCGCGGACGGCTCGGGCAGCGCCTCGACCAGCGGCTCCGGCAGCCACGGGCCGACGTAGGTCTCGCGACTGCGGCTGAGCGCGTTCTGCCGGGCCAGCGCCCGGTTGACGGCGATCCGCACCAGGTAGGCACGCGGGTGGGCGACCGGGTCCGCGTCCGCCGCCGTGCTGCGCGGCAGCCAGGCCAGCCAGGTCTCCTGCAGCACGTCCTCGGTGTCGGCGACGCTGCCGAGCAGGTTGTAGACCATGGCGAAGAGCAGCTCGCGGTGCTCGACGAAGACGGCGGTCGCCGCGTCGGCGCCGCTCCCAGCGGTGCTCGGGGCTTCGGGGTCGGACATCGGGGGCCTCCAGTCGGGATCGCTACCTGTGAGTCGATCGGCAGCCCGGAGTGTGACATCCACCGGCGCCGATGTGGCTCACGTCACACCACCCGGAGCGGTTCGACGCACCGGGGGGGCACCCGCCGGCGCGCGGCGCCCCGGTGGACGCCACGGCGCGGGGGGATCGGGGTTCCACCGCCCGCCCGGTGGGCAGGTGTCGGAACGGAAAGGGGAAACCGATGTCCGTTCCGCCCGGCTTTGAGGACGACCTCATGGCGCTCTCCCTCGTCGGTTGCCAGCTGAACGGCGACGAGGACGGCACCAGGGAACTGCTCCGCGTGATGGAGCCCCGGCAGTTGCGCGCCGTCGCGTTCAACCTCGTCGAGATGTGCGTGGAGGCCTTCCGGGTCGAGGAGGAGTTCGGCGGACCCTCGCTGGCCGAGACCGCCGAGCGCTGGCAGCACCTGCTCGCCGACGCCCAGCTGCGCCTGCTGCAGGCCGACGACCACAACCCGTTCGAGGGCTTCGGCGAGGACTGAGCGGCCCGCGGGGCCCGCCCGCCGACCCGCGCGCCGGGCGGCAGCGCGCCGGTACGCCGGTGGGGTGGTCCGCGGCCGGCACCGGAGTGGCGCCCGCCCGCCGCCGGGGCCGCACGGCAGCATGGGCCGCACCAGCGGCACGGCCGGCGCGCCGTCACACCTGTGCGGAGGAACCGTGACGAGAGCGCGCCCGCCGCACCTCCTGCACGGGCGGGCGGGCGCCCGTCCGCCCCGGACCCCCACCGCCGACGAGCCGGCCGACCACGGCTGGCCACCGCGCTGGGCGATGCCGCTGCCCTGGCTGGTGATCGTGGCCGCGGTCGTGCTGGAGCTGGCGACCCCGGTCGACTACTCCTTCAGCTCGCTGCTCAGCGCCTCCACGCCGCTGGCGGCGCTGCTCTACCGCCCGCGCTGGACGATCGCGGTGGCCGTCGCCAGCATCGCCGCGTTCCTGGCGCTCTGGCCGGCCGGCCAGCTCGGGGCGGTCGACGACCCGCGGATCCCGGTGGACCTGAGCTCGCTGGTGCTGGTGGCGGGGCTGGCGGTCTGGTTCTGCTTCGCCAAGGAGCGCATCGAGCACCGCCTGCGCCGGGTCCAGGCGGTGGCCGAGGCGGCCCAGTACGCCCTGCTGCGGCCGCTGCCGCGCAGCCTGGGACCGGTGCGGATGGCCGGCTTCTACCGCGCGGCCGACGCCGAGGCCCTGGTCGGCGGCGACCTCTACAGCACCCGCAAGAGCCGGTACGGGGTGCGGGTGATCGTCGGCGACGTGCGCGGCAAGGGGATCGGCGCCGTCACCACGGTCGCCACCGTGCTCTCCACCTTCCGCGAGGCCGCCCTGGTGCAGGAGGACCTGACCGCGATCGCCGACCGGATCGAGCAGGCGCTGGTGCTGGAGACCAGCACCTCGGGGGACGCCGAGCTCTTCGTCACCGCCGTGCTGCTGGAGTTCCCGGTGGACCGGCCGCACGCCGTGCGGGTGCTCAACCGCGGCCATCCGCCGGTCCTGGTGCTGGGGCCGGACGGCGCCGCGCCGATCGACGCCCCGTTCGGGCTGCCGCTGGGCCTGGGGGACCTGCTGCGCGGGGAGGGGGGCGGCGCCCGGGGCGAGGTGCTCTGCCCGCTGCCCGCCGACCGGCTGCTGATCGCCTACTCCGACGGCATCACCGAGGCCGCCAACCCGAGCGGCGTCTTCTACCCGCTGGCCTCCCGGCTGACCTCGCGGTTCGGGCTCACCCCGGTCGAGGGCGGGCGGGCCCGGGTCCCGCAGGACGTGGCGCCGGAGCGGGTGGCCGCCTTCGTCGAGCAGGACGTGGCCCGCTGGGCGCCGCGTTCCAAGGACGACATGGTCACCCTGGTGCTCTGCCGCCCCGACCCGGCCGACCCGCCGCGAGGGCACTGACCGCACCACCCCGCCCGGCCGCCCGCCCGCGGGAGGGGGCAGCGGGCGTCGTGGGCGCGCGATCGGGCAGGATGGCGGTAGGCGTCCGGGAGGAGGAGCGGTGGGGGAGCGGCACGGGGTGCGGCGGGTGGCGGCGGGCGCGGTGGTGGTGCTGGCCTGCGTCCTGCTCTTCCACGGCCACCACGACGGCAGCGGCCAGGGCGGCGCCGGCGCGGGCACGGCGGCGAGCCCGGGAGCGAGTGCGACGGCGGACAGCGGCCCGGGCGCGGGCACGCCCTCGCCCTCCACGGCCGGTCCCTCCGCCGCGGCCTCCTCCGCCGGCGACGACCCGACCCGCTTCGCCCCCCAGGTGCGCACCCGGGCCGGTCAGGCGGGCATCGACCCGCAGCTGCTGATGGCGATCCTCTACAACGAGTCGTACAAGCCGCACGACCCCGCCCTGCAACGGGCCTGGCAGCAGCTCAAGCCGGACGCCGCGTTCGGCATCGCCAACATGCACCGGGCGGCCTTCGACGACACCAAGGCGGGCCGCGACTTCGCGAACCGCCGCTGGGAGGAGCTGCCCGACGATCCGGACCTGGCGATCGAGTCCGCCGCCTGGTTCCTGCACGACCTGGCCGCCCAGCTCCCCGCGCACCGCTCGGCCCCCTTCACCGAGGACGAGCTGCTCGCCTTCGGCTACAACGCCGGGGCCGGCAACATGCTGGCCTTCGCGCGCGGCACCTCGGTCGGCCCGGCCGCCCGCTCCTACCTGGACCAGCTGCACGGCAACTGGTCCAGGGCGGCCGCCGCCCTGGGCTCCTGAGCCGCCTGGCCGGCCCGCTGCCACCTGACGGATGTTCAGCCCGGCGCAGGGGCATCCCTGCTGACGCGCCCTCGCCGCCCCCGTCGTCACCCCCGGCCTACGCCGAACGGCTGGCTGACGGCCCGTTCGGAGCAGCCCGCCTGGTGGCCGGTGCCCGGAGCCTCCCAGACTCGGAAACGGGGGTGAAACTCGACATCTGGGAGGCATCCCCATGCACGTCCTTCTCCGCCGCGCGGCCGTCGCCGGCACCGTCGTCTGTGTCGCCCTGGGAGCCGCCGCGTGCGGCAGTGCCAAGCAGTCGAGCGGCAGCGGCTCCTCCGGCTCCGCCGGCGGCTCGGCGGGGGCGGTGAAGATCGGCCTGCTGCTCCCGGAGTCCAAGACCACCCGGTACGAGCAGTTCGACCGCCCGCTGATCGAGGCACAGATCAAGCTGCTGGCGCCGAACGCGCAGATCGACTACTACAACGCCAACCAGGACGCGACGCAGCAGCAGACCCAGGTGGACACCGCGCTGACCAAGGGCGACAAGGTGCTGATCCTGGACGCGGTGGACGCCAAGGCGATCCAGTCCTCGGTGCAGAAGGCGCACGACGCCGGGGTCAAGGTGGTGGCCTACGACCGGCTCGCCCAGGGACCGGTGGACGCCTACGTCTCCTTCGACAACAACAAGGTCGGCGAGCTGCAGGGCCAGGCCCTGGTGGCCGCGGTCGGCGACAAGGCGAACAGCGGCCAGATCATCATGATCAACGGCTCGCCGACCGACCCCAACGCGGCGCAGTTCAAGGCCGGCGCGCACAGCGCCATCGACGGGAAGCTGAAGATCGGCAAGGAGTACGACACGCCGGACTGGGACCCGAACAACGCCAACCAGGAGGCCGCCGCCGGCATCACCGCCATCGGCGCGCCGAACGTGGTGGGCGTCTACTCGGCCAACGACGGCATGGCGGCCGGTATCGCCACCGCCCTGAAGGCCGACAACCTCAGCGTGCCGCTGACCGGCCAGGACGCCCAGCTGGACGCGGTGCAGCGGATCCTGGGGGGCACCCAGACGATGTCGATCTACAAGCCGTACAAGCCGGAGGCGAACACCGCCGGCGCCGCGGCGGTCGCGCTGGCCCAGGGGCAGACCCTGAACGCGTCGGTGGCTCCCACCACCGCCACCAGCGGCAGCGGTCAGACGGTCCCGGCCGACCTGATCACCCCCATCGTGCTCACCAAGGACAACATCAAGTCCACGGTGGTGGCCGACGGTCTCTACACCGTGCCGCAGATCTGCACCCCGGACTACGCCGCCGCCTGCTCGGCGGTCGGCCTGCAGTAGCGGCGTCGCGCAGCCGCGCCC
>NZ_BAAALF010000096.1:0-30803 GCF_039528135.1 Kitasatospora nipponensis
GAGCGGCTGCTGGCCGCGCCCGCCCAGCAGCTGCGCTCGGGCCGGCTGGCCGGCTCGCCGCTGGCCCAGCTCTCCTACCGGGCCACCGGCCGCGACGACGGCGGCCTGCTCGCCGAGCTCTCCTACCGGCTGCAGGACTACGACACGTACCCGGTGGTCTTCCAGCGGCGCTTCGCGGTGGGCGCCGACGGCTCGCTCGGGGCCGAGGCGGCGGTGGCGGGCACCGTGGCCGCGCCCTGGGACGAGGGCACGGCCCAGCTGGCGCGCGGTACGCACTGCCTGGTGCTCGGCTCGGCCGACCCGGTCGACCTGAGCGCGCTGGCCTCGGTGGCGGACCAGGCGGTGCCGGCGGTCAACGCGCTGTGGGGCACTGACTGGGCGGGCCGGGTGGTGGTCCAACTGCCCGCTACCGAAGCGCAGTTCGCGGCCCTGCTCGGGGTGGCGCCGGACGCCTACCAGGGCATCGCCGCCGTCACCACGGCCGCGGCCGGAGCGCCGGTGCAGACGCCCGCGGACCGGATATCGGTCAACCCGGAGGCGTACCGCCAGCTCAGCGCGCTGGGCCGGCGGGTGGTCAGCACCCACGAGACGACCCACGTCGCCACCCGGGCCGACACCCACCCGTGGACCCCGCTCTGGCTCTCCGAGGGCGTCGCCGACTACACCGGGTACCTGGGCACCGGGCGCACCGCCAAGCAGATCGCCCCGGAGCTGGCCAAGGACGTGGCGGCCGGCCGGACCCCGCAGGCCCTGCCGGTGGACGGCGACTTCGCGGCCGGCTCGCCGGGCATCGCCCAGGCGTACGAGCTGTCCTGGCTGGCCTGCGACCTGATCGCCCGCCGTCACGGGAGGCCGAAGCTGGTCGCCTTCTACCGCGCGGTCGGTGCGGCCGGTCCGGGGGAGGGGCGCGAGCAGCAGCTGGACGCCGTCCTGCGGGCCCAGTTCGGCTACGGGCTGGCGGCCTTCACCCGGGGCTGGGTGAGCGAGACGGTCCGGCAGCTGCGCTGAGCGGGGTCCGCGCCGGTCGGGGTCCGCGCGGGCCGGGGTTCGTACCGGTCGGGGTTCGCGCCGGCCGGGGCCGGGCACGGGGGCTCAGTCCAGCAGGCTCTGCTCGTAGGCGATCCCCGGGCGCACCGGGTAGGCGCTCTCCGGCTCGGTGGGCAGCACCTCGGTGGCCGGCTGCGGGGCCGCGCCGCGGGTGGAGAGCCAGAGCCGGCGGCAGGAGACGATGGTGGCGGCGAGCAGCAGCAGGTTGCGCGCGGCGAGCACCACCACGCCCCAGGGCTGGCTGCTGACGATCTGGCCGAAGATCATCGGGAACTCGATCGTGGTCAGCACGGTGGCCACCAGGACCATCACGGCCACCGGGCGCTGGCTGCTGCCGCGCACCGTCAGGCAGACCGCCGCGATGCCGACCAGCCAGACCATGTACTGCGGGCTGATCACCCGGCTGGTCACGGTGAAGATCAGCAGCGCCGCGAGCGCCGCGTCGTAGGTGGTGGAGGGCTGCCAGCGTCGGGCCCGCAGCCGCCAGTAGAGCAGCCAGCCGAAGCCGACCAGGGTGGCGCCGATGGAGACCTTGGAGATCACCGGGACCCAGGGGCCCAGCAGCTCGACCGAGCCGTAGTTCATCGACACCAGGCCGTGCCAGTCGCCGAACAGCCGGGCGAAGTGCAGCGGCAGCGCGCCCAGCGACTCCACCTCGATGCCGCGGTTGGCCTGGAAGGTGAGGAACTCGAAGGCGCCGTTCATCCCGGCCGCCAGCAGGAAGGCCAGCGCGCTGAGCATGGCGGCCGCGGCCGTCCAGGAGAGCCGGGTGCGCCGGCCGCGCGGGGTGCCGGCCAGGGCCAGCAGCGGCCAGAGCTTGACCAGCCCGCCCAGCCCCAGCAGCATGCCGCCGAGCACCGGGCGGCGCAGCACGATGAGCAGGCCGGCCACCGCCACCGCGGTCACCAGGATGTCGTAGCGGCAGTAGACGGTGGGGCCCAGCAGCGGCACGCCGATCACCCAGACCCAGGCGCCCGCGAAGCTGCGGCCCTTGCGCAGCCCGCTGCGCACCAGCATGCCGATGGCCAGCGTGTCGAAGACGACGCAGAGCACGAAGAAGGAGATCAGGTACGACCACGGCAGCAGGCCCGGCAGCAGCATCACCAGGGCGGCGCCCGGCGGGTACTGCCAGGTCACGTCGTCCATCGGGAAGGTGCCGGTCTGCAGGACCTCGTACCAGCCGTGGTAGATCACCGAGACGTCGGTGGTCACGTCGAGGTTGCTGATCTTGAGGATGCCCGTCACCAGCAGCACCAGCAGTGTGCGGGTGCCGAGCCAGGTGGCGCTGATGCCCCACAGCGCGCCCCTGCCGGGCGCGGGGGGCGTGATCGCCGTGGCTCCCGGTTCGGGGGGTTCGGCCAGGGCGATGCCGCCACTGCCGCCACTGCCGTCCTGACCGGCCGCGCCGTCCTGCGCCAACACCACTGAGCTCCCTCGTTGTCTCGCCACCGACCGGAACCTGACCGACCTGAACCCCCGTCGGCTAGGACAGACTCAGAGAGCAAACGGTTCCGGCCGCTCGTGCCGTTCCCGGTGGGTCGGCATGGTGACCTATGGTACGGATCAGCGCGTGGTGAACCGCGCACCCCCGACCGAGCGAGCCATGGTCAGTATGCCGAAAACCCTCGTCGTCACCAACGACTTTCCCCCGCGCCCAGGCGGAATCCAGCAGTTCGTCCACAACATGGCGGTCCGCCAGCCGGGCGACGACATTGTGGTGTATGCCTCATCCTGGCGGGACGGTGACGAGACGGCCCGCTTCGACGCGGCGCAGCCCTTCGCGGTGATCCGCGATCGTACGACCATACTGCTTCCCACTCCGAGGGTGAGCAGGCGGGCTGCCGAGATCCTGCGCTCCGAGGGCTGCGAGGGCGTCTGGTTCGGCGCCGCGGCCCCGCTGGGCCTGCTGGCGCCCGCGCTGCGCCGGGCGGGCGCGCGGCGCCTGCTGGGGATGACCCACGGTCACGAGGCCGCCTGGGCCCAGCTGCCGCTCTCGCGGCAGATGCTGCGCCGGGTCGGCGAGGGCACCGACGTCCTGACCTACCTGGGGGAGTACACCCGCTCGCGGATCGCCCGCGCGGTGGGTCCGGGACCCGCCGCGCGGATGGTCCAACTGCCGCCGGGGGTGGACGAGAAGGTCTTCCACCCCGACTCGGGCGGCCGCGAGCTGCGCGAGCGGCTGGGGCTGGCCGGCCGCCCGGTGGTGGTCTGCGTCTCGCGCCTGGTGCCGCGCAAGGGGCAGGACACCCTGATCGCCGCCATGCCGCGGATCCTGGCGGCCCAGCCCGACGCCGTGCTGCTGCTGGTGGGCGGTGGTCCCTACCTGCCCGCGTTGCGCCGCCTGGCGCAGGCCCGCGGGGTGTCCGCGGCGGTGCGCTTCACCGGCGCGGTGCCGTGGTCGGAGCTGCCGGCGCACTACGGGGCCGGCGACGTGTTCGCGATGCCGTGCCGGACCCGGCGCGGCGGGCTGGACGTGGAGGGGCTGGGCATCGTCTACCTGGAGGCCTCGGCCACCGGGCTGCCGGTGGTGGCCGGGGACTCCGGTGGGGCGCCGGACGCCGTCCTGGAGGACGAGACCGGGTACGTGGTGCCCGGCGGCTCCGCGGCCGCGGTGGCCGAGCGGATCGTGGCCCTGCTCGGCGACGCGGGGCTGACGGCGCTGCTCGCCGGTTGACCCGTGAGCGCGCCGTCAGCCGTTCGGCGGGCGTGCGGCGGGCGTGCGGCCCGCGTCGCGCTACCGCTGGTAGAGCGCCTCGACCTCGGCCGCGTAGTCCTTCAGCACCACGTTGCGCTTGAGCTTGAGCGAGGGCGTCAGGTAGCCGTTGGCCTCGGAGAAGACGGTGTCCAGGATCCGGAACTTCTTGACCGCCTCGGCGTGCGAGACGGCCTTGTTCCCCTCGTCCACCGCCTCCTGCACGGCGGCCAGCAGCGCCGGGTCCTCGCGCAGCGCGGCCAGGTCGGCCGGCTCGCGGCCGCTCAGCTCCAGCCACCTGGGCAGGAACTCCTCGTCGATGGTGACCAGGCAGGCGATGAACGGCCTGCGGTCGCCCACCACCATCACCTCGCCGATCAGCGGGTGCGCCCGGATCCGGTCCTCGATCACCGCGGGGGCGACGTTCTTGCCGCCGGCCGTGACGATGATCTCCTTCTTGCGGCCGGTGATGGTCAGGTAGCCGTCCTCATCCAGCGAGCCGAGGTCGCCGGTGGCGAACCAGCCCTCGCGCAGCGCCTCGGCGGTGGCGGTCGGGTTGTTCCAGTAGCCGGTGAAGACCTGCGGGCCCTTCAGCAGCACCTCGCCGTCCTCGGCGATCCGGACCGAGGAGCCGGGCAGCGGCTGGCCGACGGTGCCGATCTTCGGCCGGTCGTCCGGGTTGAAGGCGGTGGCCGCGCAGGTCTCGGTCAGGCCGTAGCCCTCCAGGACGGTGAAGCCGATGCCCCGGTAGAAGTGGCCCAGGCGCTCGCCCAGCGGAGCGCCGCCGGAGATCGCGTGGGTGGCCCGGCCGCCGAGCGCCGCCCGCAGCTTGCTGTAGACGAGTCTGTCGAAGACCCTGTGCCGCAGCTTGAGGCCGAGCCCGGCGCCACCCTGGTCCAGCGCGCGGCTGTAGGCGATCGCGGTGTCCGCCGCCCGGTCGAAGATCATGACCTTGCCGGCCGCCTGGGCCTTGGCCCGCGCGGTGTTGTAGACCTTCTCGAAGACCCGCGGCACGCCGAGGATCAGGGTCGGGCGGAACGAGGCGAGCTCGGCGGTGACGTCCTTGATGTCGGCGACGTGGCCGAGCTTGATCGGGGCGATCGCCGCGGCGATCTCGGCGATCCGGCCCAGCACGTGGGCCTGCGGCAGGAAGAGCAGCACCGAGCTCTCGCCGGTGCGGAACAGGTCCGGCATCCGGGCGGTCACGTTGCCCAGCTCGGCCAGGAAGTTGCCGTGGGTGAGCTGACAGCCCTTGGGACGGCCGGTGGTGCCCGAGGTGTAGACGATGGTGGCGATCGAGTCCTCGGTGGGCACCGAGCGCCGCTCGGTGACGGTCGCGTCGGTGACCGCCGCGCCGGCCTCGGCGAGTGCGGTGATCGCGCCCCGCTCGATCTGCCAGGTGTGCTCGAGCTCCGGCAGCCGCTCGCGCACCGACTCGACGACGGCCGCGTGCGAGTCGGTCTCGGTGACCACCGCGACCGCGCCCGAGTCGCCGAGGATCCACTGCACCTGCTCGGCCGAGGAGGTCTCGTAGACCGGCACGGTGATCGCGCCGGCGGACCAGATCGCGAAGTCGAGCAGGGTCCACTCGTAGCGGGTGCGCGACATCACGCCGACCCGGTCACCGGGCGTGACGCCGGAGGCGATCAGGCCCTTGGCGACGCGGTGCACCTCGGCGAGGAACGCGGCGGCGGTGACGTCCTGCCAGGTGCCGTTCAGCTTCCGGCTGAGCACCGCGACACCGGGGTGGTCGGCGGCGTTCTGGTGGACCAGGTCGGAGAGGTTGCCACCGCTCGGTACCTGGTAGCGGGCCGGAAGGCTGAACTCGAGCACTGCTGCTCCTCGTCTGCGACGCTGCGGGACGGCAGGACGTTACTGTCCGGTAGGGGGATTCGGGTAGAGGAATCGGGCGCGATGTCTGAAGTGTCACATCCGGAGCGCGCCGCTGATCGTTTCGATCCGCACCCTACGTCAGCGCGTGGGTGACCCGCCGGTAGGGCGGTCACCACCCGTGGACCCTGCGGCCCACCGGGCCGCGATAGCCTTCCAGGGCACCTGACGATCGCAGGGCACCTGACGAGTGGCACGGGACAACGCGGAGGCCCACCCATGGCGGAACACACCAGGTCGAGCATCGTCATCGAGGCGACGGCGGCCGAGGTGATGACGGTGATCGCCGACTTCGAGGCCTACCCGCAGTGGACCGGTGAGGTCAAGGAGATCGAGGTGCTGGGCCGCACCGAGCAGGGCCGGGCCACCGAGGTGCGGCTGCTGCTGGACGCCGGGGCGATCCGCGACGAGCACGTGCTCGCCTACACCTGGGACGACGACCGGCTGGTCTCCTGGACCCTGGTCAAGAGCCAGATGCTGCGCTCGCTGGACGGCTCGTACGCGCTCGCGCCGGCCGCCGGCGGCACCGAGGTGACGTACCAGCTGGCCGTGGACGTCAAGATCCCGATGCTCGGCATGATCAAGCGCAAGGCCGAGAAGGTCATCATCGACCGCGCGCTGGCCGGTCTGAAGAAGCGCGTCGAGGGCTGATCGCCGCGATGGGGGCCGAGGCGGGGACGCCCACGCGCACGGTACTGGTGACCGGCGACGCCGCGGCCGTCCCGGCGGTGGCCGCCGCGACCGCGCTGCACGCCGCCCGGCGCGGCCTGCGCACGCTGCTGCTGGCTGCCGACGACCCGCACCGGCAGGTGGACGACCTGCTCGGCACCCGGCTCGGCGAGGGCCCCGCGCCGGTGGAGGACGGCCTGTGGGCCACCCGGATCGACGAGCAGGCCGCCTTCCGGCAGGCCGCCGTCGCCCTGGAGGGCCGCCTGCGCACCGGCTTCGACCTGCTGGGCGTGGACCCGCTGGAGCCCGACGAGCTGACCGCGCTGCGCGGCGCCCTCCCGCTGAGCGGCGGCGCGGCGAGCGCCTGGGACCTGGTGGTGGCCGCCGCCCCGCCGCCCGCCGAGCTGACCGCGGCGCTCGCGCTGCCCGAGCAGCTGGACCGCTACCTGTCCCGCTTGCTGCCCGAGCAGCGGCAGGCCGCCCGGGCGCTGCGCCCGCTGCTGGCGGCGTTCGCCGGGGTGCCGATGCCCGCCGACTGGATGTACGGCGCCCGCGCCTGGGCGGCGGGCGAACTGGCCGCCGCCCGCCGGGTGGTCGAGTCGCCGGGGACCTCGGTGCGCCTCGCCGTGGAGGCGGGGTCCTGCGCGCCGAACGCGCTGCGCCGGGCGGCCGCGGGTCTGGCCCTGTTCGGGCACCGGCTGGACGCGGTGGCCGTGCACCGGGCGCTGCCGGCGGCCGCGCTCGACTCCGCCGACCCCTGGCTGGCCGGGCAGGCCAAGCGCGAGCAGGAGCGGCTGGAGCGGATCGCGCTGGGCGTGCCGCTGCTGAGGGCCGACCAGTCGGCCGAGGACCTGCCGGCGCTGGCCGCCCAGCTGTACGGCGACACCGCGGGACCCGCGGCCACCCAGGCCTGGCCGTGGAGTGCCGAGGACCGGCTGGCCGAGGACGGTGTGCTGATCTGGCGGCTGGCCGCCCCCGGCGCCGAACGGGCCGATCTGGAGCTGGTGCGGCGCGGCGACGAGCTGGTGGTCGGCCTCGGCCCGTACCGTCGGATCCTGCCGCTGCCGGCCGCGCTGCGTCGTTGCACGGTGGCCGGTGCGGCCCTGCGGGACGGGGAGCTGACGTTGCGCTTCGCCCCGGACCCCGACCTCTGGCCGCGGGGGCGGTAGGGCCGGTCGGAGCGGCCCCGGCACCCGGTAGCGTCGTAGGCCGACAAGCCGGGGCGTAGAACGCGCCTGCGGCTGAGGGAGGCGTGCGTCATGAACAGTTCAGATCCTGTCGACAACCCACTGGTCGACGAGGTGCGCAAACTGGCCTCCGCGGTGGGCGCGCAGGCCGAGCAGGCCGTCGGCCGCCTGCGGGCCGACCACCCCGAGGTCTTCCAGCACCTGGCCGCGGCCGGGAGCGAGCTGCTCGCCGCCTACCGGGCCGCGGTGGCCGGCCACGAGCGGCGCTGGTCGGCCCCCGAGAGCGCGGCCTCCGAACGCATCGACCTGGACGGCTGAGGCCGCCGTCCGTCCGCTACCCAGCGGGGTCCGGCTGCTACCGACGGGATCGAATCGTACGACTTTTGAAGCCTTCTGGCGGGGTTCACTGCGCCTTGTCTTCGGATAATGTATGGCCAGATGTGTGACGGGAGCACGGCCGGGCGGATTCCTTCCGCTCATCGGGCACGAGCGAATGACTGAGGACCACATGGCTCTGACCATCGGCGTCGATGTCGGCGGCACCAAGATCGCGGCCGGGGTGGTCGACGAGACCGGCGCGATCCTGGCCCGGACCAGGGTGCCCACGCCGGCCGACCCGCAGTGGGCGGTCGACGCCATCGCCCAGGCCGTGCGCGAGCTCAAGGAGCAGTACGGCGACGTCGCCGCGGTGGGCGTGGGCGCCCCGGGCTTCGTCGACCGGGACCGCTCCACGGTGATCTTCGCGCCCAACATCGACTGGGAGAACGAGCCGCTGCGCACCCGGATCGAGGAGCTCACGGGCCTGGGCACCGTGGTGGAGAACGACGCCAACTGCGCGGCCTGGGCCGAGTTCCGCTTCGGTGCCGCGGCCGAGCACACCGACATGGTGCTGATCACCGTGGGCACCGGGATCGGCGGCGGCATCGTGCTGGACGGGCGGCTGCAGCGCGGCCGGTTCGGCGTGGCCGGCGAGATCGGCCACCTCAACATGGTCCCCGACGGCCTGCTCTGCGGCTGCGGCGGCCGGGGCTGCTGGGAGCAGTACGCCTCGGGCCGCGCGCTGCGCCGCTACGGACGCGAGGGCGCGGCCGCGGACCCGGTGGCGGGCAAGCGGATGCTGGAGCTCAACGACGGCGTGGCCGAGACCATCCGCGGCATCCACATCACCGAGGCGGCCGAGGACGGCGACCCGCTGGCCCTGGAGTGCTACGACGAGGTGGCCGACTGGCTCGGCCGCGGCATGGCCGACCTGGCGGCGCTCTTCGACCCGGGCGTCTTCGTGCTCGGCGGCGGGGTCTCCGACTCCGGCCGGCTGCTGCTCGACCCGGTGGCCAAGGCCTTCGACCGGTACCTGACCGGCGGGGTGCACCGCCCGCGCGCCGAGGTGGTGCTGGCCTCGATGGGCTCGGCGGCGGGCATCGTGGGCGCCGGCGACCTGGCCCGCACGCTCTGACACCACGTCATGTCCTCTGCGGCGCGCGGCCGGTGGGTGCCCGTCCGCGGCCGCGGGCACCGGCCGCGCGCCGGTGCGGCGGGTAGGCTGTCGGGGTGAGCCTCGACCTGCCGACCTCCGGTCCCGAGCCCGACGGCGCCGAGCGGGTGCGGGTGCTGACCTACAACATCCGCTCGCAGCGCGACGACCGGGCCGCCCTGGTGCGGGTCATCCGGGCCTGCGAGCCGGACCTGATCTGCGTGCAGGAGTCCCCGCGCTACTGGCGTCCCGAGGGACAGGCGGCCTGGCTGGCCCGGCGGACCGGCACCGTGATCCTCTCCGGGGGCGGGCGGGCCACCGCCGGGCCGCTGCTGCTCGGGCGCCCGCGGGTGCAGGTGCTCAGCCGGCACGACGTGTTGCTGCGCAAGCGTCGCGGACTGTACGCCCGGGGCTTCGCCACCGCGGTGGTGCGGATCGGCCGGAGCGCGCCGTTCGCCCTGACCAGCTGCCACCTGAGCACCGAGGCCGCCGAGCGCTTCGAGCAGTTCCAACTGCTGCCGGGGCAGGCGGTCGGCCGGGCCCACTCGGTGATCGCCGGCGACTTCAACGAGGAGCCCCAGGCGCCCGGGTGGCGCTGGCTCGCCGAGCGCTACCAGGACGGCTACGCCCTCGCGCGCTGGGGGGCCGACTACATCGCGCGCCCGGGCAACCCGATCCAGCGGCTGGACGCGGTCTTCGCCTCACCCGGGGTCGCCGTGCTGGCCTGCGGCATCCCCCCACTGCCCCGCGCCGACCTGCTGGCGGCCGCCGACCACCTCCCGGTCCTCGCCGTGCTCCGCGTGCCGGCCGCCTGAGCCGCCGCCCCGGAACCGGCCGGTCCCGGGGCGCGCCGCGCGCGGGGCGGCCGTCAGACGACCGCGCCGCCGTGGGGGTCGTGGGGCTCGTCGGGGTCGCGGTCCTTCATGCGGACGATCAGGGTGGTGAAGCCGCCGAGGAAGGCGGTCATGCCCACCCAGGCCGGCCAGCCGGCCACCTCGCGCCAGACCAGGGCGTCGAAGAGCAGCAGGGCCGGGCCGCCCAGGGCCGCGATCCAGGCGAACTTGGCGGTGGTGTCGCCCACCGGCAGCGGGGGCGGCTCCGGCGGGACGTAGTGGCCCTCGTCCGGGTCCTCGGCGCCCTCCCAGTCGCGCGGGCCGGCGGGGACGGTGGATCCCTCCGGCGTCGAGCCGGCGGGGGAGGGGGCGGCCGGGCGCGGGCGCGGCTGCGGGGAGAAGCCGGCCAGGTCGTTCCTGGCCCGCAGGTTCTCGATCTCCGGCCAGTTCGGCTTGGTCAGGTCGACCGGATCGTCGAACTGGGCGACCAGCTCCGCGAAGATCGCGTCGTGCTCGGCCTGGCTGCCGGGCGCGGGGGCCGGGGGCTGCTCGGTGGGCGTGCGGCGGTCCTCGTCGTCGCCCGCGGTGTCGTTCTCGTGCTCCTGCACTGCCGGCCCTTCAGTCCTGTTGGCCCTCAGCCCTGATGGTCTGCGGCCTTCGCTACCGCAGACAACCGCCGGACGAACCCGAGGGATTCCTCGAAGATCAGTTCGGCGTCGTGGTCGAGCGTCGCCACGTGGTAACTGCGCTCGCACAGCCGCTCCGTCACATCGACCGAGGATATCCGGGAGAGCACCAGGGCGGAGTTCGCCGGCGAGACCACGTGGTCCTGCGGGCTGCGCAGCAGCAGCACCGGCTGGGCGACCCGCGGCAGGGCGCGCTGCACCTCGCGCCACAGCCGGCTCAGTGACCAGAGCGCGTGGCCGGGCATCCGGGCGTAGCCCAGCTCGGTGGCGCCCGGCAGCGCGATGTCGTCGACGATCCCGGGCAGGCTCGGCACCACGTGGCGCAGCACCGGCAGCAGGGCGGTGGCGGGATGGTCGGAGCGCACCGAGGGGTTCACCACGACCACGCCGGCCACCAGGTCGCCGTGCTCGGCGGCCAGCCGCAGCGCGAGGCCCCCACCCATCGACAGGCCGAAGACGAAGACCTGCTCGCACTCCTCGGACAGCCGCAGCAGCTCGCGCGAGACCTCCGCGTACCAGTCCTCCCAGCGGGTCACCTGGAGGTCCTGCCAGCGCGTCCCGTGGCCGGGCAGCAGCGGCAGCGAGACGGTCAGGCCGGCCGCGGCCAGGTACTCGGCCCACGGGCGCAGGGACTGCGGGGAGCCGGTGAATCCGTGGCAGAGCAGGACGGCGACCGGCCCGCCGCGGTGGCGGTACGGCTCGGCGCCGGGCAGCGGCGGCATGCTGGGCTCCTCAGGGGGGCGTGCGCGGTCGGGAGCCGCATCGTCCCACGGGCGCGGCGGCCCGTACACCCCCTCTGGTGCACGGCGGGAGCCGTCGGGGCATTAGGATCGACCGGTCTGCAATACAGGAGGTCCGGGTTGTTCTACCGACTGATGAAGATCATCGTCGCCCCTCTGCTCCGGATCTTCTTCCGGCCCTGGATGGAGGGCGCGGAGAACATCCCCGACGAGGGCGCCGCGATCATCGCGAGCAACCACCTCTCCTTCTCGGACTCGTTCTTCCTGCCCGCCCTGATGAAGCGTCGGGTGACGTTCATCGCCAAGGCGGAGTACTTCAACACCCCCGGCCTCAAGGGCCGGCTGACCGCCGCCTTCTTCAAGGGCGTCGGCCAGCTCCCGGTGGACCGCTCCGGGGTGCGCGGGGCCGGTGAGGCGGCGATCCGCAGCGCGGTGGCGGTGATCGACCGCGGCGAGCTGTTCGGCGTCTACCCCGAGGGCACCCGCTCGCCCGACGGCAAGCTCTACCGCGGCAAGGTCGGGGGCCTGGCGCGGGTGGCGCTGGCCACCGGCGTGCCGGTGATCCCGGTGGCGATGATCGACACCGAGAAGGTGCAGCCGCCGGGCCAGGTGGTGCCCAACTTCGGCATCCGCCCCGGCATCCGGATCGGCCGCCCGCTGGACTTCTCCCGCTACCAGGGCATGGAGAACGACCGCTTCATCCTGCGCTCGGTCACCGACGAGGTGATGTACGAGATCATGCGGCTCTCCGGCCAGGAGTACGTGGACGTCTACGCGACCGCCGCCAAGCGGCAGATCGCCGAGGACAAGAAGCGGGCCGACGCCGACCGGCGGGCCGAGCAGCGCGCCGAGCGGGCTGCCGAGCGGGCCGCGGAGGCCGCCGAGAAGGCGGCCGAGAAGGCGGTCGAGGCGGCGAAGAACGCCGAGGAGAAGGCGGCCGAGGCGGCGCAGGCGGCCGCCGAGAAGGAGCGGCTGGGCCACGAGAAGGCCGCCTCCGAGCTGCCGGGCGCACCGAAGAAGTCGGAGCAGGGCGACTCCTGACGGGGTCGCACGGGGGGCCGGGCGCCGCGCGGGGACGGCGACCCGGGCAGGGCGGTCGAGGGGGACGACGGTGGCGGTGCTGCGCAGCGGCCCGGACGGCGCGGTGGGCGCCGGCGGCATGTCCGTCGAGCTGCCGCTGTGGCGGGCCATCAGCTGGTTCCGGGTGCTGGCGCTGGCCTACGCGCTGGCCCGCTACGCGGCGGCCTACCAGCACTTCCGCCACCCGGTGTCGGGCTGGATCTACCTGGGCGCGCTGGTGGTCTGGACGCTGGCCACGCTGCGCGCCTTCGGCGGGCCGGCCCGCTGCACCTGGCCGGTGCTGGCGGTGGACCTGCTGATGTCGGTCACCGGCGTGGTGATGAGCGGGATGATCGACACGCCCGAGCGGATCGCCCACGGCGCCGCCACGCTGCCCACCATCTGGGCGGCCGGCAGCGTGCTGGGCTGCGCGGGCAAGGGCGGCTGGCGCCCGGCCGCGGTCTGCGGGCTGGTGATCGGGGCCGCGAACATCGCCGGGCACGGCGGGTTCACCGTGGACAGCGTGCACAACATCGTGCTGCTGATGGTGACCGGCTGCGCGATCGGTTACGTGATCGAGCTGGCCCGGGCGAGCGAGGCCACCCTGACCCAGGCACTGCAGGTCGAGGCGGCCACCCGCGAGCGCGAGCGGCTCTCGCGCGACATCCACGACGGCGTGCTCCAGGTGCTCGCCCTGGTGCAGCGCCAGGCGGGCCCGCTGGACGGCGAGCTCGGGGCGCTGGGACGGCTGGCCGGCGAGCAGGAGCGGGCGCTGCGCTCGCTGATGACCGGCGCCGGCCCGGGTCCGGCCGCCGGGCCCGGGGCGGGTCGAACGGCTGCGGGCTGGACCGGGCCGGGGTGGACCGGGCCGGGTGGCAGCGTGCCGGGAGCGGCGCTGCCCCGGCAGCGGGACGCCGCGCCCGGCGCCGCGGCGGCCGAACGGGTCGACCTGCGCGCGCTGCTGGCCCGCCACACCGCCGAGCGGGTCACCCTCTCGGCGCCCGCCACCCCGGTCGAGCTGCCGGCGGCCACCGCCGGTGAGCTGGCGGCGGCGGTGGGCGCGGCGCTGGACAACGTCCGCCGGCACGCCGGGCCCACCGCCCGGGCCTGGATCCTGCTGGAGGACGAGCCGCAGGCGGTGACGGTCAGCGTGCGCGACGACGGCCCGGGCTGCCCGGCCGGGCGGCTGGAGCAGGCCCGTGGCGAGGGGCGGCTCGGGGTGACCCAGTCGATCCAGGGCCGGCTGCGGGACCTCGGTGGCAGCGCGGAGGTCTTCTCCAGGCCCGGCGAGGGTGTGGAGGTCGAGATGCGAGTGCCTCGGGAGGGGTTGTGACGCAGGCAGGAGCGCCGGGTACGCCGCTGCGGGTGATGGTGGTGGACGACCACCCGATGTGGCGCGAGGCGGTCTCCCGGGACCTGGCCGACGCCGGCTTCGAGGTGGTGGCCACCGCCGGCGACGGCGAGCAGGCGGTGCGCCGGGCCCGGGCGACGGCGCCGCAGGTGATCGTGCTGGACCTGAACCTCCCGTTGCTCCCCGGGGTCGAGGTCTGCCGCCAGGTGGTGGCGCACGATCCGGGGACGCGGGTGCTGGTGCTCTCCGCCAGCGGCGAGCACGCCGACGTGCTGGAGGCGGTCAAGTCCGGCGCCACCGGGTACCTGGTGAAGTCGGCGGGGCGTGAGGAGTTGCTGGCGGCGGTGCGCCGCACGGCGGCCGGTGACCCGGTCTTCACCCCGGGGCTGGCCGGCCTGGTGCTCGGCGAGTTCCGCCGGCTGGCGAGCGAGCCGGCGGCCCCGGCCGGGTCGGGCGCGGGGCAGCCGGCCGTGCCGCAGCTGACCCCGCGCGAGACCGAGGTGCTGCGGATGGTCGCCAAGGGTCTGTCGTACCGTCAGATCGCCGACCGCCTGGTGCTCTCGCACCGCACCGTGCAGAACCACGTGCAGAACACCCTGGGCAAGCTCCAGCTGCACAACCGGGTCGAGCTGGTCCGCTACGCCATCGAGCGCGGACTGGACGACCGGTAGGGCCCGTTCGACCGGGGCAGACCCTAGCGGGCGCCCTGGATGCCGTAGTTGAAGTCGGTGTGCCCGTAGTGCCGCATCAGGCTGAGCCAGAACGGCATCAGCATCTCCATCCCGCGGGCCGCCTGGATGCCGCCGAGGTCGACGATGTCGGCGGCCGGCCAGCCGAACGTCTCCAGCAGCGCGACCACCTCGGCCTTGGCGCCGGCGTCCTCGCCCGCGACGAAGAGCTGGTGGTGCCCCGGCACCCGGGTGGGGTCGACCATGACGGGCGCGGCCAGCGTGTTGAGGGTCTTGACCACCCGGGCCTCGGGGAAGGCGCGCTGGATCCGCTCGCCGACGCTGTCGGTGTTCACCGGGTCCAGGCTCACCTGGCCGTCGGGGGAGAAGACCAACGGGTTCGAGACGTCGATCAGGACCTTGCCCGCCAGCGACGCCGCGCCCGCCGCCTCCAGCGCGAGCAGCGCGACGGTGCCCGAGGTCGCGTTGACGATCAGTTCGCCGAAGGCCGCGGCCTGCTCGAAGTCGCCGCCGTGGGCGAGCGGTCCGGCCTCCTGGGCCCAGGTCCGCACCGCCGGGTTGGCGCTGCTGCGGGAGCCGAGCATGACCTCGTGGCCCAGGGCGAGCAGCTTGCCGGCCAGCGTCTGTCCGACGGTTCCGGTGCCGATGATTCCGATTCGCATGGGGCTCATTGTGCCCCCGGGGAGCGTGAGTTGCCGGGATTAACGGTGGCCCGCGGCACGGCGCCGGGTCACCTCGGGGGAGCGTCCCCGCGGTGACCCGGCGGTAGCCGGGCGCCGGCCGTTCAGCGCGTGGCCGGCACCGCGCTGCGCAGCAGGTCGGCGACCACGCCGACGCCGTCGCGGCTGAGCACCGACTCGGGGTGGAACTGGATGCCGGCGAAGCCGGGACCGCGCACGGCGTGCACGTCGCCGGTGAGCGGGTCGCGGGCGACCTCGACGCCGTCCAGGGCCAGCCGGGTGGCGTCGGGCTCGGTGCAGCGGGCGGTGAAGGTGTTGTAGAAGCCGACCGTCTGCGCGGTGCCGAAGAGGTCGATGCTCTCCTGGGCGCCCTGGTAGACCTGCGCCTTGCGCTGCAGGGGCAGGCCCAGCTCGGCGCAGAGCAGCTGGTGGCTCAGGCAGACCGCCAGCAGCGGGGCGGTGCGCTCCCCGGAGCGGGTGGCGGCCAGCGCCCCGGCGACGATCGGGCGCAGCAGGGCCATCTTCGGGTCGGCCGGGTCGGCCGGGTCGCCCGGGCCGGGGCCCAGCACCAGCGGGCCGCGGTGCGCGGCCACCCGCTCGCCCAGCCCGGGGACGTCGTAGCGCAGCACCGAGACCTGGTGGCCCAGCGAGCGCAGCAGGTGGGCGAGCATCGCGGTGAAGGTGTCCTCGCCGTCGACCACCAGGGTCTCCAGCGGCTCGCGGACCGCGACCTGCTGCTGCAGCCGCAGCCAGAACGGCGCCAGGTCGGCCCGGCGGGAGTCCAGCGCGGCCTGCACCCGGTGGTCGTCGGCCAGTCGCGGGCTGCCGCCGCGCCCGTGCGGGCGCACCGGCGCCGGGCGGGCGCCGAGCGCGGCCAGCACGCCGGCCGCCTTGGCGTGCGTCTCGGCCACCTCCGAGGCGGGGTCGGAGTGCCGCACCAGGGTGGCGCCGACCCGGACCACCAGCTGCCCGGTGGCGGGGTCGATGTCGGCGGTGCGGATGCAGATCGGCGAGTCCAACTGCTGGCTGCCGCTGGCCGATCGGCCGATCAGGGCGAGCGCGCCCGCGTAGTAGCCGCGCCCGCTGCCCTCGTAGCGGCGGATCACCCGGGTCGCGTTCTCCACCGGGCTGCCGGTGACGGTGGCCGCGAACATGGTCTCCCTGAGGACCTCGCGCACGTCCATCGAGGTGCGCCCGCGCAGCTCGTACTCGGTGTGCGCCAGGTGCGCCATCTCCTTGAGCCGCGGTCCCAGCACCTGGCCGCCCAGGTCGCCGACCGTGCACATCATCTTCAGTTCCTCGTCGACCACCATGGTGAGCTCCTCGAGCTCCTTGGGGTCGCGCAGGAAGGTGAGCAGCGAGTCGAGGGTCGGGCCGCCGGCCGGATAGCGGTAGGTGCCGGAGATCGGGTTCATCACCACCGTCCCGCCGCTCTGGCGGACGTGCACCTCGGGCGAGGCGCCGACCAGCACGCGGTCGCCGGTGTGCACCAGGAAGGTCCAGTACGCGCCGCGCTCCTGGTCCAGCAGGCGCCCGAACAGGCTCAGCGCGAGGTCGACGGAGAAGTCCTCCAGGGTGGCCCGGAAGTCGCGGCGGATGACGAAGTTGGCGCCCTCGCCGCTGCCGATCTCCTCGCGGATCACCTGCTCGACGATCCCGGCGTACCGCTCGTCGTCCAGGTCGAACCCGCCGCCGGTCAGCGTGACCGGCTCCTGCGGCAGCGCGGCCAGCAGCTCGGGCAGCGGCAGCGCGTACTGCTCGGCCACCGCGATCGCCTGCAGCGGGGTGCCGTCGTCGTGCGCCTCGAAGCCGCGCTCGCGGATCTGCCGGAAGGGCACCAGCGCGAGCAGGTCGTGCCGGGGCAGGCCGCCGGCCGGCGCGCCGGTGGGCAGCGGCAGGTCGGCGAGGGTGTCGTACCGGCCGACCTCGCCGAGCAGGATCTCGACGGTGTCGGGGGCCAGCCGGGGCGCCCGCCGGTGCAGCAGCGCGAAGGCGGGGGCACCCGGCGCGCGGAGCCGGGCGAGCAGCTGCTCGATCGCCACCGCGGTGGGGGCGTCGGAAGTGGGACTGGTCACGTGCGGCTTCCTTCCGAGAAGGCGGTCAGGGTCGGTGGTACCGGTCCGCTGTGCCGGGAGGCCGGGGGCGTCTCGAAACGCCGACGGCCGCCCCGAGGGGCGGCCGTCGTGGCGTCAGGGACGCGCGATCAGTGGGCCACCTCGGGGATGGTCCACCACCAGGAGAAGGTGTGCGGCGCGTTCATGGGGGCGACAGTAACGGATCGTCCGGTGGGTGGGAGCGGCGTGGTCGCCCGACCGCGGAAATGTCCGTCCGGTGTCTCACCCACCGGGCAATGGTCACAATTCGCGGGCGGCACCCCGTAGCCTGGCTGCGTGACCGTGAACAATCTCCACTCCTGGCAGTCCCTGCCCGCGGCGCAGCAGCCTGAATGGCCGGACCCTGAGGCGCTGCGCACCGCTCTTGCGGACCTCGCCTCGTATCCGCCGCTCGTCTTCGCCGGCGAGTGCGACCAGCTGCGCGCCCGGCTGGGAGCCGTCGCGCGTGGTGAGGCGTTCCTGCTCCAGGGCGGCGACTGCGCCGAGGCCTTCGACGGCGTGTCGGCGGAGCACATCCGCAACAAGCTGAAGACCCTGCTGCAGATGGCCGCGGTGCTGACCTACGCCGCCTCCGTGCCGGTGGTCAAGGTCGGCCGGATCGCGGGGCAGTACTCCAAGCCGCGCTCCAAGCCGACCGAGACCCGCGACGGCGTCACCCTGCCGGTCTACCGCGGCGACTCGGTGAACGGCTTCGACTTCACCCCCGAGTCCCGCCGCCCGGACCCCGAGCGCCTGAAGCGGATGTACAACGCCTCCGCCGCCACGCTCAACCTGGTGCGCGCCTTCACCACCGGTGGTTACGCCGACCTGCGCCAGGTGCACGCCTGGAACCAGGACTTCGTGCGCAACTCGCCCGCCGGGCAGCGCTACGAGCGCCTCGCCAAGGAGATCGACAACGCGCTGAGCTTCATGCAGGCGTGCGGGGTCGCTCCCGAGGAGTTCAAGACGGTCGAGTTCTTCTCCTCGCACGAGGCGCTGGTGCTCGACTACGAGACCGCCCTGACCCGGGTGGACTCGCGCACCGGTGACCTGTACGACGTCTCGGGCCACATGGTCTGGATCGGCGAGCGCACCCGCCAGCTGGACGGGGCGCACATCGAGTTCGCCTCCCGGATCCGCAACCCGATCGGCGTCAAGCTCGGCCCCACCACCACGGTGGACGAGGCGCTGACCCTGATCGAGCGGCTCGACCCGGAGCGCGAGCCCGGCCGGCTCACCTTCATCACCCGGATGGGTGCGGGCAAGGTCCGCGACCACCTGCCCACCCTGGTGGAGAAGGTCACCGCCTCGGGCGCGCAGCCGGTCTGGATCTGCGACCCGATGCACGGCAACACCTTCGAGGCCGGGACCGGCCACAAGACCCGCCGCTTCGACGACGTGCTCGACGAGGTCAAGGGCTTCTTCGAGGTGCACCGCGCGCTGGGCACCCACCCGGGCGGCATCCACGTGGAGCTGACCGGTGACGACGTGACCGAGTGCGTCGGCGGTGGCGACGAGGTGCTGGTCGACGACCTGCACCAGCGCTACGAGACGGCCTGCGACCCGCGGCTCAACCGCAGCCAGTCGCTGGACCTCGCCTTCCTGGTGGCGGAGATGTACCGCGGGCACTGATCCGCGGTGACGCTGTGACGTACGCCCCTCCGAGGACCGGCGATCCGGACTCGGAGGGGCTTTTTCGTACCCGGATTGCCGGGTAAGGTAAGGCTTAGCTGGCAAGGCAGGGCCAGACCGCGGGGCGCCGTGCGCCCCTCCGAGGACCGGGAGAGACCGCGATGTACGTGTGCATGTGCCATGCGGTCACCGAGGACCAGGTCCGGCGCGCGATCGACGCGGGCGCCGACTCCCCGCGCCGGATAGCCCAGGGCTGCAAGGCCGGCACCGACTGCGGATCCTGCGTGCGCCGCATCCAGGCGCTGCTGGGGGAACACGGCGCGCGCCCGTGCCCGACCGCGCGGCTGGCCGCCAAGCTCGGCCTCGCCGAGCCGGACGCCAACCGTGAGGACAACCTGCCCCTGGCGGCCCAGCCGGTGCTCGCGCTGGTGCCGGACGCGGACCCGGCGCGCCGCAGCGCCTGAGCGGGTCAGGAGCCCTCGGGCTGCTCGATCAGCTGCGCGATGTAGAGCGCCTCGCCCAGCTTCTCGACCAGTTCGAGCTGGGTGTCGAGGTAGTCGATGTGGTGTTCCTCGTCGGCCAGGATGGACTCGAAGATGTTGGCCGAGGTGACGTCGTTCTTGGCCCGCATCACCACGATGCCGCGCCGCAGCCGGTCGATCGCCTCGACCTCGACCTGGCGGTCCGCCTCGAACATCTCCTTGACCGTCTGGCCGATCCGGACGTGGAAGAGCCGCTGGTAGTTGGGCAGGCCGTCCAGGAAGAGGATCCGGTCGGTGAGGACCTCGGCGTGCTTCATCTCGTCGAAGGACTCGTGCCGGGTGTACTTGGCGAGCTTGGTCCAGCCGAAGTTCTCCTGCATCTTCGCGTGCAGGAAGTACTGGTTGATCGCGGTCAGCTCGGCGGTGAGCTGCTCGTTGAGGAACTCGATGACCTCGGGGTCGCCCTTCATGGCGTGCCTTCCTGCCGTGCGGATGGGGCCGGCTGGAACCGGTTGGACGCATGGTGGCACCGCTATGGGTGATATTTCCAGTAAGTTCACACTCACTCTGGTATGTGTCCGATCGGATGCTTTTCGGGCGATTCATCCGGCTGGTGGGGGCGTGCGGAGGCGACAAGGGGCGTGCGCCGAGGATCGCCCGCCGTCTGTCACCATGGAGTCATGGGTCAGTCCGAACAAGAACGAACGCCGCCCGCTGACCCCAGGCTCCCGCCCGGCCAGCGGCTGCAGCGCGGCTGGCCCGTCCTGCACTACGGCCCGGTGCCCCGCTTCAAGCCGCTGACCTGGGACTTCCAGGTGTTCGGGGCGACCGCCTCGGCCGAGAAGCAGAGCTGGGACCACGCCGGCCTGCACGCGCTGCCGCGCACCACGGTCCAGGCCGACCTGCACTGCGTGACCCGCTTCTCGATGCTCGACAGCGAGTGGAGCGGCGTGTCGGGCGCCACCGTCCTCGACCTGGTCCCGCCCGCGCCCGAGGTCAGCCACGTGATGGTCTGGGCCGAGTACGGCTACAGCGCCAACCTGCGCCTGGCCGACTTCGCCGACCCGCGTACGCTCTTCGCCACCCACCGCAACGGCGAGCCGCTGACCCTGGAGCACGGGTTCCCGCTGCGGCTGGTCGTGCCGCAGCTCTACGCCTGGAAGGGCCCCAAGTGGGTGCGCGCGGTGGAGTACATGCGGGCCGACCGGCGCGGCTTCTGGGAGGAGCGCGGCTACCACAACCGCGCCGACCCGTGGAGCGAGCAGCGCTACTCCTACCAGGAGGAGCCGGGCGACGGCCCGCTGCGCTGACGCCGCCCGCCCCCGCCTCCCCGCGCGGCCGTGACCGCTAGAACTTGATGGTGACCGTCGAGCCCTTGGGCGTGAGGGTGCCGGCGGTCGGGGTCTGCTGGGAGACGTTGCTCAGGCCGAAGAAGTTCAGCCCGGTGCTCTTCACCTTGAAGCCGGCGGCGGTCAGCGCCTTGGTGGCGTCGGACTCGTTCAGCCCGGTCACGTTCGGCACCGGCACCGGCTGCGGGCCCTTAGAGAGGGTCAGCGTGACGGTGCTGCCCGGGGTGGCGGTGCCGTTGACGTCCTGGGAGGCCACCGAGCCGGACGGCACGGTGTCGGAGAACGCCTGGTCGGTGGCGAGCGCCGTCTTGAAGCCGGCCCCGGTCAGTGTGCTCTGGGCCTGGGCGACCGGCTGGCCGGTGGTGTCCGGCACGGCGATCGGCGCCGCGCCCTTGCTGACCACCAGCGAGACCGGCGCGTTCACGGCCAGCTGCTGGCCGGCGGCCGGGCTGCTGGAGATCACCGAGCCCTGCGGCACGGTCGGGCTGAAGTCCTCGCTGGTGGTGCCGGGGGTCAGTCGGGCCGTGGTGAGCTGCTGCCTGGCCTGGTCCAGCGGCCGGCCGGCGAGGTCGGGCACCGCGATCCGCTCGGGGCCCTTGGAGAGGGTCACCTTCACCCCGTCGCTCTTGCGCACCCGCTGGCCCACCCCGGGGTCCGTGCTGATCACCTGACCGGCCGGGACCGTCTCGCTGAAGCCCTGGACGAAGTTGCCCTGCAGCCCGGAGCCGTTCAAGGTGCTCACCGCCTGCGCCTGGCTCTGGCCCAGCACGCTGGGCACCGTCGCGTAGACCGCGCCGGACAGGAAGTAGCTGGCCACCGCGACCACCAGCAGCACCGCGCCCAGCACCGAGCCCCAGACCAGCGCGCGGCGCGAGCGCCGGGAGGTGGTGCGGGCCTGGCGGCTGCGCGCCGGCGGCTCGTGGTAGGGCCGCGGCTGGGTCACCAGACCGGGCGGGGGCAGTGCCGGCGCGTTCGGGCCGCCGGCCGGCTTGCGGAGGTTGAGCGTGCTGTCCGGGCCCAGCGGGGCGGTCGGCTCCAGCGGGCTCGCCAGCACGCTGGTGCGCTCCACCACGCCGCTCGGCGGCCCGGAGTTCGCCGGCCCGCCGGCCGGGGGCGCGGCGTCCGGCTGCGCGCCCGGCAGTACCGAGGTGGCCTCGTTGGTGGCGAACCGCGGGGTCTGCCGGGTGGAGGCCGGCGGCTCGGCGTCCAGCTGAGCGGGCGTCAGGCCCCGGCGCACCCGCTGCAGGGTGGCCAGCAGCTCGACCGCGTCCCACGGGCGGTACTGCGGATCGCGGGCGGTGGCCGCGGCGACTATCGCGTCCAGTTCCGGAGCGAGGTTCGGGACGGCCGCGGAGGGCGCGGGCATGTCCTCGTGCAGGTGACGGTAGATCACCTGCAGCGGGTTGTCGCCGACGTACGGCTTGGCGCCGGTCAGCAGCTCGTACAGCATGATGCCGGCGGCGTAGACGTCCACCCGCTGGTCGGTGCCGCCGGCCGGCTGGATCTGCTCGGGCGCCAGGTACGAGACGGTGCCCATGATCAGGCCGGGCGTGGTGGTGCTGGTCACCGCCGAGTCGGCGTCGGACAGCAGCCGGACCAGGCCGAAGTCGGTCACCTTGACCAGGCCGCCGTCGGTGATCAGCACGTTCTCGGGCTTGACGTCGCGGTGCACCAGGCCGGCCCGGTGGGCCGCGCCGAGCGCGGCCAGCACCGGCTCCAGGACGTCCAGCGCGGCACGCACCGAGAGCGCGCCGCGGTCGCGCAGCACGTCGCGCAGGGTCCGGCCCGGCACGTACTCCATGGCGAGGAAGACCACACCGCGGTCCGCGCCCTGGTCGAAGACGTTGACCACGTTGGCGTGCGAGAGCCGGGCGACGGCCTTCGCCTCCCGGATGAACCGGTCGGTGAACCCGGCGTCGCCGGCCAGCGCGGGATGCATCACCTTGAGCGCGAGCACCCGGTCGAGCCGGGTGTCGGTGCCCCGGTAGACCGTGGCCATGCCGCCCACGGCGATGCGCTGCTCGACCCGGTAGCGGCCGTCCAGCAGCGTCCCCAGCAGCGGGTCGTTCAACGTCGTGTCCACCAGAGGAGTGTAGGGGTGGCCGGAGCACGGTTGGGTGACCCTCATGTCATGGTTCGGCACGGGAGACCCGGCACGGACCGTCAGAAGGCGGGCCGCTCCCGGTGGTCCAGGTCCGCGCGGCCGGCCATCGCCGAGGAGGCCTCGGCGTGGAAGCGGCGCGGGATGCGCCCGGCCCGGTACGCGAGCCGGCCCGCCTCGGCGGCGCGACGCATCGCGTCGGCCATCAGCACCGGCTGCTGGGCCCGGGTGACGGCCGAGGCCAGCATCACCGCCGAGCAGCCCAACTCCATGGCCAGCGCCACGTCCGAGGCGGTGCCGGCGCCGGCGTCCAGGATCACCGGGACCCGCGCGCTCTCCACGATCAGCTGGAAGTTGTGCGGGTTGCGGATGCCCAGGCCCGAACCGATCGGCGAGCCCAGCGGCATGACGGCCGCGCAGCCGACGTCCTCCAGCCGGCGGGCCAGCACCGGGTCGTCGTTGGTGTAGGGGAGCACCGTGAAACCGTCGTCGACCAGCGTCTCGGCGGCCTCCAGGGTCTCGACCGGGTCGGGCAGCAGGGTCCGCTCGTCGGCGATCACCTCCAGCTTCACCCAGTCGGTGCCCAGCGCCTCGCGGGCCAGGCGCGCGGTCAGCACGGCCTCGCCGGCGGTGAAGCAGCCCGCGGTGTTGGGCAGCACCCGGATCCCGTTGCGGACCAGCACGTCCAGCACCGAGCCCTGGGTGTCGGCCTTCACCCGGCGCATCGCCACCGTGGTCAGCTCGGTGCCCGACACGCGCAGCGCCTGCTCCAGCACGTCCAGGCTGGGCGCACCGCCGGTGCCCATGATCAGCCGGGAGCCGAAGGTGGTGTCGCCGATCGTCAGCAGGTCGTCGGCCACGGCGCTCAGCCCCCCTGCACGGCGGTGAGGATCTCGACCCGGTCGCCCGCGGTCAGTTCGGTGCGCGGCCAGCTGCCGCGCGGCACCACGGCCTCGTTGAGTGCCGCGGCCACGCCCGAGTTCGCCGAGCTGAGCTCGGCGACCAGGTCGGCCAGGGTGAGACGGTCCGCCACCTCGCGCGGCTCGCCGTTGACGGTCAGGGGGATCGGGCTCATGGCTGGCTCCTGGCGGCGGTGGCCGCGGCGTTCGTCGTACCGGTGGTGTGCGTGTGGTCCCGCGCGCCCGCCGGGGCGAAGCGCTCGGGGGAGAAGGGGGCGGCCAACTCGGGGACCCGGCCGGTGGCCAGGTACTCGGCGAGCAGGTCGGCGGTGACCGGGGTGAGCAGCACCCCGTTGCGGTAGTGGCCGGTGGCGGCCACCAGGCCGGGCAGTGCGGTGGGGCCCAGCAGCGGCGCGTTGTCGGGCGAGCCCGGGCGCAGGCCCGCACCGGTCTCCACCAGCGGAAGTTCGGTGATCCCCGGCAGCAACTCGTGTGCGTCGCGAAGGAGTTCGTAGACGCCGCCGGCGGTGACCGTGGTGTCGTAACCCTGTTCCTCGCTGGTCGCGCCGACCACCAGCTCGCCGTCCGCGCGCGGCACCAGGTAGAGGTGCTGGCCGCGGACCACCGCGCGCAGGTTGCGCGCGAGGAAGGGCGCGTAGGCGGGCGGGATCCGCAGCCGCAGGATCTGGCCCTTGACCGGGCGGATCGCGGGCAGCACGCCCGCGGGCAGGCCGGGCAGCAGGTGACTGCGGCAGCCGGCCGCCAGCACCAGCTGTCCGGCGGTGAGCAGGTCGCCGCCGGTCAGCACGACCCCGGTGGCCCGGACCGCGCCGCCCGCCTCGCCGGTGACCCGCAGCTCGGCGGCCTCCTCCCGGTGCAGGGCCACCCCGGCCCGCTCGCAGGCGACCAGCAGCGCGGCGGTGAGCCGGCGGCCGTCCACCTGGTGGTCGTCCGCCACGTGCAGCCCGCCGCGCACCCCCGGGGCGAGCATCGGCTCCAGACGGCGGCACTCGCGGCCGGTCAGCCAGCTGGAGTCCAGTCCGAGTCGCTGGTGGAAGGCGTGCAGGTCGCCGAGTTCGGCGCGGTCGTCGGAGTCCAGGGCCACCGCCAGGGTGCCGGTGGCCCGGTAGCCGGTCGAGCGGCCGGCGGCCTCCTCCAGTTCGGCCGCGAAGGAGGCGTAGCGGGCGTTGGAGGCCATCCCCAGGCGCAGCAGCGGCTCCTCGCCGTACTGCAGCTCGGTGACCGGGGCCAGCATGCCGGCCGCCACCTGCGCCGCGCCGCCGCCGGGGTGCGGGTCGACCACCCGCACCGACAGCCCGCGCTGGGCCGCCCGCCAGGCGGTGGCCAGCCCGATGACACCGCCGCCGATCACCAGCACGTCGGCCGAGGCGCCGTCCTTGAAGCGTGACAAGGGAACGGTTCTCCCTTCGCCGGAATGACCCGGATCAGGTTCGGACGGTCGCAGGCCGCCGCAGCCCGCCTCTCAGCCCGGTGCGCCGGGCTCCCGTGAGGACGACCCCACCATAACGCCGCGGCGCCGCCGGCCAGCAGGCCCGACCAGCTCCTGGGATCCCGCTCGCCCGCCGGCCCGGCTCGCTAGTCTGACCAGGTGGCAGAGCTGAGCAGCACGGATCGGGTGGTCGTGGTCGGCGCCGGCATGGCGGGGGTGCAGTGTGCGGTGGCGCTGCGGGAGGGGGGCTGGCGGGGGCCGGTGAGCCTGGTCGGCGCCGAGCCGCACCGGCCCTACGACCGGCCGCCGCTCTCCAAGGACGTGCTGCTCGGCAAGCTGGAGCACACCGCCTTCGACCTGGACTTCGAGCAGCTCGGGGTGGAGCTGCTGACCGGCCGGCGGGCCACCCCGCTGGAGCCCGGCGTGCTGCACACCGACGCCGGCCCGCTGCCCCACGAGCACCTGGTGCTGGCCACCGGGGCCGCGCCGATCCGGCTGCCGGGCGCCGCGGGGGAGCGGGTGCTGCGCACCGTCCACGACGCGCTGGCGCTGCGCGACGCGCTGGGCCCCACCGCCCGGCTGGTGCAGGTCGGCGCGGGCTGGATCGGCGCCGAGTGCGCGAGCGCGGCCCGCCTGCTCGGCTGCGAGGTCACCGTGCTGGAGGCGGCCGGCGCCCCGCTCGCCGGCGCGCTGCCGGCGGAGCTGACCGCGCCGATGGAGCGCTGGTACGCCGAGGCCGGGGTGGAGCTGCGGCTGGGGACGGCGGTGGCCGCCGTCGAGCCGGACGGGGTGCTGCTGGCGGACGGCGGGCGGGTGCCCGCCGACGAGGTGCTGGTGGGGATCGGCGCCCGTCCCGACACCGGGTGGCTGGCCGGCAGCGGTGTCGCGCTGGAGGCGAGCGGCGCGGTGCTGGTCGACGCCGCGCTGCGCACCTCGCTGCCGGGCGTGCTGGCGGCGGGCGACTGCGTCAGCTACCCCTCGGCCCGGTTCGGCGAGCGGGTCACCGTCCAGCACTGGGACCACGCGCTGCACTCGGGCCGGGCGGCCGCCGCCTCGCTGCTGGGCACGGGGGGCGGCTACGACCCGGTGCCGTACTTCTGGTCGCAGCAGTTCGGGCGGATGGTCCAGTACGCGGGACGGCACGCGGGGGGCGACCGGCTGGTGTGGCGCGGGTCGCCGCGGGAGCCGGCCTGGACGGCGCTGTGGCTGCGCGGCGAGGGCGTGCTGGTGGCCGCGCTGACGGTGGACCGGCCGCGCGACCTGGCGCAGGCCCGCCGGCTGATCGACCAGGGCGTGGTGCTGGATCCGGGGCGGGCCGCGGACCCGGCGGTGGCGCTGAAGAGCGCGCTCTGAGCGGTGCCCGCCGGGTGCCCGCAGGCGGGTCGCGGGGGTCGTGTGGTGCGCGGCGGGCCCGCGAGGTGGCAGGCTGGTGCCGTGAGTGAGACGGAAACGAAGATCGAATCCCTGGTCCGCGACTGGGTCTACCTGCCCGACATCTCCGAGCGCTGGGGGGTGTTGGTCACCGAGGTCCGCCAGATGGTCAAGGACCACCAGCTGATCGCGGTGCGCCGCGGTCCCAACCGGTCGCTCCAGGTGCCGGCCGCCTTCATCGAGGACGACGGCCTGGTCAAGCACCTGGCCGGCACGCTGACGGTGCTGCGCGACGGCCGCTTCAGCGACGAGGAGATCCTCGAGTGGCTCTTCACCGAGGACCCCTCGCTGCCGGGCAGCCCGATCCAGGCGCTGCGCGAGAACCGCGGCACCGAGGTGAAGCGGCGCGCCCAGGCGATGTCGCTGTGACCACCGCCGCCGAGCGCCGGGCCCAGCTGGCCGACGCCCGGCTCTACCTGTGCACCGACGCCCGCCGCGAGCAGGGCGACCTGCCGCAGTTCCTGGACGCCGTGCTGGCGGGCGGGGTGGACATCGTCCAGCTGCGCGACAAGGGGCTGGAGGCCAGGCAGGAGCTGGCGTACCTGGAGGTCTTCGCCGAGGCCGCGGCCCGGCACGGCAAGCTCTTCGCGGTCAACGACCGGGCCGACGTCGCGCACGCCGCGCGCCCCCAGGTGCTGCACCTGGGCCAGGACGACCTGCCGGTCCCCGCGGCCCGGGCGATCCTGGGCGACGAGGTGCTGATCGGGCGCTCGTGCCACGCCGAGTCCGAGGTCGCCACGGCGATCGAGGAGCCGGGCGTGGACTACTTCTGCACCGGTCCCCTCTGGCCCACCCCGACCAAGCCGGGCCGCTTCGCGCCGGGCCTGGGCCTGGTGGAGTACGCGGCCGGCCGCGCGAGCGAGCGCCCGTGGTTCGCGATCGGCGGGATCGACCTGGGCAACCTGGACGAGGTGCTGGCCGCCGGTGCGCGCCGGGTGGTGGTGGTCCGGGCGATCACCGCGGCGAAGGCCCCGGGGGCCGCCGCCGCCGAGCTGTCCCGCCGGGTGCGCGCCGCGCTCTGAGCGGCACCGCGCGCCGACGCCCGCGGGTGGCCGGCAGCGGTGGTCAGTAGCGGCGGACGGCGGCGGCCACGGCGACCGCGAGCAGCGTCTCCCGGGCGGCCTCGTCGGCCAGCGGGGCCGCGTCCAGGGCGGCCAGCGAGCGGTGCATCAGGTGGTCGATCCGCTCCTCGACCCGGTCGGCGGCGCCGCTGCCCGCCACCAGGGCGCCCAGCTCGGCGATCTCCGCGGGCTCCAGCCCCGGGGCGCCGAGCCGCCGGTCGAGCCGCTGGGCGTCGGCGGTGGGCAGCGCGCGCAGCGCGAGCGCGACCAGCAGGGTGCGCTTGCCCTCGCGCAGGTCGTCCCCGGCGGGCTTGCCGGTGACCGCGGGGTCGCCGAAGACCCCGAGCAGGTCGTCCCGCAGCTGGAAGGCCTCGCCCAGCGGCAGCCCGAACTCCCCGTACGCGGCGACCAGTTCCTCGCTCGCACCGGCCAGCCTGGCGCCGACCTGCAGCGGGCGCTCGATGGTGTACTTCGCCGACTTGTAGTGCAGCACGGTCTGCGCGCGCACCAGCGCCAGCTCGTCGGTGGAGTCGCCGGCCACCGGCTCCAGGACGTCCAGGTACTGGCCGGCCATCACCTCGGTGCGCATCAGGTCGAAGACCGGCTTGGCGGCGAGCACCGCCGCCGGGTCCAGTCCGCAGCGCACGAACAGCTCGTCGCACCAGATCAGCAGCAGGTCGCCCAGGAGCAGGGCGGCGGCCGCGCCGTACTGCTCCCGGTCGCCGCGCCAGCCGTTGGCGCGGTGCAGCGCCTCGAAGCGGCGGTGCATCGAGGGCAGGCCGCGCCGGGTGTCGCTGCGGTCCATCAGGTCGTCGTGCACCAGGGCGCTGGCCTGCAGCAGTTCCAGGGCCGCGGCCGCCTGGGCGATGCCCGCGCTGTCCGGCGCGCCGCCGGCGCCGCGCCAGCCCCAGTAGCAGAAGGCCGGCCGCAGCCGCTTGCCGCCGTCCAGCAGGAAGTCGCGCAGCGCGTCGGCGGCCGCCACCAGGTCCGGGGAGATGGCGCTGAGCCGCCCGTGCTGGCCGACCATGAACTCCACGAGCGCCGCGTCGACGCGGGCGCGGACCGACTCCACGTCGAGCGGCAGGACGGGGGAGTGGCTGGGCGAGGTCACTGGTGCTCTCCGGAGTTCGGCTGGGTTGGTGATCAGACTAACCGGGCAGCCGGGCCGCGGTCGGCCGAGCCCGGCGCGACCCGCTGGCCCCGAAGCCCCCCGGCGATCGCCACTGCCTCATCTGGTGGACATTCTGTCTCAATGCATGGACTTGCGATGCCCGGCCCCCCACCCCGGCGGTTAACCTGCGACCATGGCACTCGGCGTTCCCTCCACCAGAACCGACCGCGCGCTCACGGTCCGCGACCTCCTGGCGGCCGGGAAGCGCTCCTACTCCTTCGAGTTCATGCCACCGCGCAGCGAGGCCGCGGAGCACCGGCTCTGGGACGCGATCCGCCGGCTCGAGGCGCTCAACCCGAACTTCGTCTGCATGACCTACGGCGCGGGCGGCTCCTCGCGCGGGCGCACCGTCAACATGGTCGGCCGGATCGCCACCGAGACCACCCTGACGCCGGTCGCCCACCTGACCGCGGTGGACCACTCGATCGCCGAGCTGCGCAACATCATCGGCCAGTACGCCGACCAGGGCGTGCGCAACGTGCTGGCGGTGCGCGGCGACCCGCCCGGTGACCCGATGGGCGAGTGGGTGCGCCACCCGCAGGGCGTCAGCTACGCCTACGAGCTGGTCGAGCTGATCAAGGGGATCGGCGACTTCTGCGTGGGCGTGGCCGCCTTCCCGCAGATGCACCCGCGCTCGGCGAACTGGGACGAGGACATCCGGCACTTCGTCGCCAAGATCCGGGCCGGCGCCGACTACGCGATCACCCAGATGTTCTTCGAGGTCGAGGATTACCTGCGGCTGCGGGACAAGGTGGCGGCGGCCGGCTGTGAGACGCCGATCATCCCGGAGATCATGCCGGTCACCAACGCCAAGCAGCTGGAGCGCTTCCCCCAGCTGAGCGGCTCGGCCTTCCCCGCCGCGTTCGACGCCCGGCTGCGGGCGGTGGCCGACGACCCGGCGGCGCTGCGCGAGGTGGGCATCGAACACGCCACCGCGATGTCCGAGCAACTGCTCGCCGAGGGGGCGCCGGGGCTGCACTTCATCACGCTGAACGGATCCACCGCCACGCTGCAGATCTACCAGAACCTCGGGCTGCACCGGGGTTGATCCGCCCCCGTACGGATGTGGGGCGCCGGCGGTCGAACAGGTACAGTCGCCGCACACGCGCGCCTTGCGCCGGGCTGTGGTGGAGGAACGCCGATGAGCATCGGGATGCTGGTGTTGGACGCGGCCCTCGCCGCGGTCGCGCTCTGGCTGATCGCCGAGCTGCTGCTGCAGAACCGCGCGCCGCTGCACTGGCGCGGGGCCGCGCTCGGCGGATTCGTGCTGGTGGTGGCCGGGATGGCGATGCGCTCGGTGGCGGTGATCGGCCTGGGCGCGGCGGTCTTCGCCCTGGGTCAGGTGCTGGTGACGCTCTCGGTCAAGCGCGGCTACGCGGCCGGCTGGTCGCTGCGCGCGGCGGACGGCTCGCTGCCGGGGCCACTGGCCAGGGTGCCGCTGCTCAGCGCGGCCACCGGGGGAGCGGCGGCGGTGGCGCCGGCGGCTCCGGCGGCGCAGCTGGTCGGCGAGGTCGGACCGATCGAGGTGGCCGAGTCGCCGACGACGCAGCCGGCCGAGCAGCCCGGGCAGCCCGAGCGGACCGAGCCGGCGCAGACGCTCGATCCGGCCGAGGGTGACTACGGCGTCTACGAGACGGTGTACCAGCAGCAACAGCCCTACCAGGAGCAGCAGCAGGCCCAGCCCGGCTACCAGTTCGCCGAGCCGTGGCAGCAGCAGCCCTACCAGGACCCCTACCAGGAGCCGCAGCCCGACTACGGCTACCCGCAGGGCTACCAGGACTACGGGCAGCAGCAGCAACAGCAGCCGTACGTGCCGTACGTCGATCCGCAGCAGTGGCAGCAGCAACAGCAACAGCAGCAGGACTACGGGCAGCAGCAGCCCTACCAGCAGCCCCAGCAGGGCTACGAGTACTACCAGCAACCGCAGCAGCCGCAGCACCAGCAGCAGCAGCCCGAGGTCTGGCAGTAGCCGGACCCGGTCAGGCGGGCCCGATCAGGCCCGCCGTCACCGCGGCCGACATCCCCGCCCGGGCCAGCCCGCCGCCCGGGTGCGCGCCGCCGCCGACCAGGTAGCGGCCGGGGCCGGCGGCGTTGGCGGGCCGCAGCAGGGCGCCGCCCAGCCCGGCCAGGGCGGCCGGGA
>NZ_BAAALF010000097.1:0-5013 GCF_039528135.1 Kitasatospora nipponensis
GACGCCCACCCGGGTGCTGGGCCTGGCCTGGCTGCCCTCCGCCGAGCCGGGCGGCCCGGCGCCGGGGTCCGGCGTGCCGCCACCGACGCCGTCCGCGATCCCTCCGAGCGCACCCCCGACCGCGCCGCCGACGGCACCGACGTCCACACCGAGTGCCGCCCTGCCGACGGTCACCGCGCCGGGCGCCGGCCCGTCGGCGCCGGTGCTGACCGGGTCCCCGGCCGCGTGGCCCACCGTCGCGCCGTCCTCGGCCGGGCCGACGTCGCCCGCGCCGACGTCACCCGCTCCCGTCCCCGCGCGCCCCTCCGCCACCCCCGAACCGCCCCGCACTCCCGCCCCCGACCCGCCCGGCCAACCGCCGGCGACGCCCGAGCCGCCGGTCGGCACCCGGCTGCTGGTCGTGCAGTCCACCGGGGGCTGCCTCACCGCCCGCCCCGACGGCAGCACCGTCGTCCGGCTCTGTGACGGGCGGGCGGAGCAGCGGTGGAGCCCGGTGGACGGCGCCTTGCGCACCCTCGGTGGCGCGTTCTGCCTGGCGCCGCTCGGCGCCCCGAGCCGGCCCGGCACGCCGGTCGGCGTGCTGCCCTGTACCGGCTCGGCGGGCCAGGTCTGGCACTTCGAAGCGGACGGGTCGCTGACCGGGGTCCCCTCCGGCCTCTGCCTGGACGTGCTCGGCCGTGCTGCCGGGAGCGCCGCCCCGCGGCTCTGGCCCTGCGAGCGGCGCCCGGGCCGGGGACCGCGCTGAGCCGCCCACCGCGCGGTGCCCCGCACTCAGCCGTGTCCGCACCCCGCAGGGTCCCATCCCGCGCGGGCCGCCTTTGATCGTGCCCGCTGCGGGCGCGGTCAGGGCTGCGCGTCGAGCAGGGCGTCGGCCAGTGCGGTGCGGGCGTACAGCACCGAGCGGCCGGCCCGGTGAGCGCTGACCAGGGCGGCGGAGTGCAGCGCGGTCAGGTGCTGCGAGACGGCCGCCGCCGACAGGTCGGCGCGGTGGGCGAGTTCGGTGGTCGAGGCGGGCGAGTCCAGTTCGGCCAGCAGCAACGCCCGGGAACGACCGACGACGGCGGCCAGGGCGTCCGTGCGCGGTTCGCGCCGGCTCTCCCACAGCGTGGCGGCTCCCCTGGCGGGGTAGGCCAGTTGGGGTGGGTCCGGCGCGACGGCCCGGGTCAGCACCCGGGGCCAGGCGAAGGCCGACGGTGCCAGGACCAGCCCGCCACCGGTGGCGATCCTGGTGAGCCGGCAGTGCCGTTCGGTCAGCAGCAGCGAGTCGCCGTCCCACCGCACGGTCTCGTGCAGGTTGTTGAGCATCCGCGCGGTGCCGCTCCCGGCCGCCTGCCGGGCCCGGTGGAAGACGTCCGCCTCCAGCACCGCGCGGATCCTGGCCCAGTAGGGGGCCAGCGCCAGCTCCCAGTAGGCCTCGATCTCCGCTGCCAGCCGCGGCAGTTGGGCCGGCGGGTCGCGGTAGAGGGCGCGCAGTCGCGGCGGCAGCCGGCCACCGCGCTCCGCGGCCAGGTAGTCGAGGTCCTGCCTCACCTGGCGCGGGTCGGTGGCCGCGATCGTGGCCAACTCCTCGTCGAGCGTGCGGGCGTAGCCGGTCGGAGGTGGATTGAGGAAGTCCGGCAGGTGGCCCGTGGGGGCGATCATGTCGGCGAGCCAGCCGTGGTCCAGTCCCGCGGCCGCGCACCGCGGGCGCACCTGGGCGGCCCAGCCGCGGTGCAGGGCGGGCACCGGCGTGCCGATCAGCGCCCGGAAGCTGGTGACCACCTCCCACATCGGGCAGAGCGCGAAACGGGTGTGCGCCAGATCGCTCACGGACAGCGTCAGCTTGGCCCTCACCGTCGCCTCCGAACCGTCGTACCGTGCCCCGCCGATGCCAGGATTCGGTGAGAGCTTAATCAGTACCGGTCGGCCGCTTCGCCGCGCAGGATGGCCGAGGGCAGCGGTGCCGTGCTGCCCGGTGTACACCGGCCCGGCCGGTGCACCCGTTCCGATCCTCGAAAGCGGTCCTCCCCATGCCTGTTGACCCCACCTCCGCCACCGACACCCACACCGCCTCCCACACCGACACCGAGAAGGCCCGGCTGCTGCGCCGGTTGAGCGCGGACACCGTCCTCGTGCTCCCCAACGCCTGGGACGCCGGCAGCGCGGCCGTCATCGCCGCCGCCGGCGCCCCGGCGATCGCCACCACCAGCGGCGGCGTCTCCTGGTCGCTGGGCCGCGGGGACGGGCAGGGGCTGAGCCGGCAGGAGATGGTCGACGCGGTGCGGCGGATCGCGGCCTCGGTCGACGTGCCGGTGACGGTCGACGTGGAGGGCGGCTACGGTCCGGACCCGGCGGACGTCGCCGCGACGGTCCGGGCGGTGGTGGCGGCCGGCGCCGTGGGCGTCAACCTGGAGGACTCGACCGCCGTCGGCGGCCCGCTCTTCGACCTCGCCGCGCAGGGCGCCCGGCTGCGCGCGGCCCGCCGGGCCGCGACCGACGCGGGCCTGCCGGACCTCGTGATCAACGCGCGCACCGACGTCTTCCTCTTCGGCATCGGCGCGGCCGACGGCCGGTCGCACGACGTCCTGGCGCGCGCCGAGGCCTACGCGGAGGCCGGCGCCGACGGGATCTTCGTCCCCGGCCTGCTCGACCTCGAGGGGCTGCGCGCGCTCTGCGCCCGCTCGCCGCTGCCGGTCAACGCGATGGCGGTCCCCGGCGGCCCGACCGTGGCCGAACTCGCGGACGCCGGGGTGCGCCGGATCAGCCTGGGCACCGCGCTGGCGCAGTCCGCCTACAGCGTGGCCCACCGTGCCGCCGCGGAGCTCTTCGGCACCGGCGGCCACACGACCCTGGGTGGTGCGCTCAACTACGGTGAGCTGAACGGCCTGTTCACCGGCTGACCGCACGGACCCGCGCCGACCGCACCGACCGCCGCGCCGGTGCGCCCGTTTTGGGCGGGTGGCCGGCCGCTCTGGACGGGCGGCCGCCCGGATCGCAGACTACCGGGGTGGACCAGACCAATTTCCGCTGCCCGCACCGGAGTCCGACCTCGTGAGCGGCCTCGTCGCCGAGCGCGGACGGATGCCGGAACTGCACGGCCTCCAGGTGCCGCAGCCGCACCGACTGCCTTTCGCGATCGGGTCGTTCGAGAGCATCGGGCCGCTCTCGCTGGCCGACTACCCGCACCGGCACTCGTTCTTCGAGATCGTCCTGGTGACCGGCGGCACCGGCCGGCACGTGCTCGACCTCGTGGCGCACCCGGTGGAGCCGCCCCGGCTCGGGGTGATCGCCCCGGGGCAGGTGCACCACTGGCAGGACGTCCGGGGCATCACCGGCTGGGTGATCCTCTTCAACGAGGACTTCCTGCTCGGGCACCCCGGTGACGGCGAGGCCCTGCGCGCGCTCGGCCGGCGGCCCTGGCCGCTCCTCGATCCGGTCATGGCCGCCCGGTTCTCCTCCCTGGCAGCCGAGTTGGCGGATGAGTACCTCCTTGGGGGCGAGGGCTGCGCCGAGGTGCTGCGGGCCGGCCTGCACATCCTGATCGTCTGGGCGGCGCGGCTGGGCGCGCCGGCGTCCGGGGTGGCCGCGAGCGGTGGCCGGGCGGCCGAACTGGCTTCCGCCTTCGCCCGGTTGGTCGCCGACCCCGGCCGCGGCGAGCGCTCGGTGGCCGGGTGCGCGCGGGAGCTGGGCGTCTCGGTGGCGCACCTGCACGAGGTGGTGCGCCGGCAGGTCGGCCGCACCCCGGGCCGGTTGATCCGCGAGCAGCAGACCCTGGAGGCCAAACGCCTCATCGCCGTCACCAATCTGACGATCAGCCAGGTCGCGGCGGCGATCGGCTTCGTCGACCCGGCGTACTTCTCGCGGTTCTTCCGACGGGAGACCGGCATGACGCCGGGGGGCTACCGCCGGGAGGTCCGAGAAAAGCACCAGGATCCCCGGGATCCGTCCATCGTGGCGCCCGGCGCCCCGGCATAGCTTCGTACCGGTCCCCGTCGCGGGCCGTGTCCCCCACCCGGCCCGCGATCGCGGTCATTGTCATGGCAGAAGCAACCTCGTCGAAGGAGCGCTCCGTGCCTCACCCCCACGACCCCCGAGAGCCGCTGGCGCACGACCCGTCCGCCAGGGACGAGCACCTGATCAGCCGCAAGAGCCTGCTGAAGGCCGCCGCCCTGGCGAGCGCCGTGCCGCTGGTCACCGGCGGCGGGATCGCGCTGGCCCGCGACCGCGCCGGCACGGGCGGCGCGCTGTCCGCCACCCCGCAGTGCGAGGACGGCGACGCCCCGACCGTCGCGCAGATCGAGGGCCCCTACTTCAAGCCGAACTCGCCGCTGCGCACCTCGCTGGTGACCGCCGGCACGGTCGGCACCCCGCTCACCGTCACCGGCTTCGTCTTCGGGCGGGCCTGCGTGCCGATCGCCGGCGTGCTGTTGGACTTCTGGCAGGCCGACGACGCGGGCAACTACGACAACACCGGCTTCACCTTCCGCGGCCACCAGTTCACCGACGCCCACGGGGCGTTCAGCCTCACCACGATCGTCCCCGGCCTCTACCCCGGCCGGACCCGGCACATCCACGTCAAGGCACAGGCTCCCGGACGGCCGATCCTCACCACCCAGCTGTACTTCCCCGGCGAGCCGAGCAACAGCAGCGACAGCATCTTCGACGCCCGGCTGCTGATGGACGTCCGCCAGGTCGGCAACGGCGAGCAGGCGGCCTTCGACTTCGTGCTCGACATCGCCCAGACGCCCACCCCGACCCCCACCGGACCCACCCGCACCCCGACGCCGACCCCCACGCCCACGCCGAGTGCCACCGCGACCACCAGCCCGACCACCCAGCCCGGCGGGACCTGGGCCGCCGGCACCACCTACCGGACCGGCGACCAGGTGACCTACAGCAGCCTCGGCTACCGCTGCCTGCAGGGCCACACCGCGATCACCGGTTGGGAGCCGCCGTACGTCCCCGCGCTCTGGCAGCGCCTCTGAGCGGAGCCGCCGCCCACCGGGGCCGGCGGCTCCGGGGGGGCCGCGTCTC
>NZ_BAAALF010000097.1:5023-16803 GCF_039528135.1 Kitasatospora nipponensis
CGTCCAACCGAACTGGTACTGATGACCACCTCACACCTCCCGCACCCGACCGCCCGCCGCGCTCACCCGTCGCCGCCCACGTTCCCGCCCTCGTCCTCGTCCTCGTCCTCGTCCTCGTCCCCGTTCCCCCTCCCGCGCCGCCGCCGGGTCAGCACGACGGCGTACAGCCCCGAGACGCCGATCAGCAGCGCGGCCGCGCCCAGCAGGTGGCTGGTGGCGATCCGCACGTCGGCGACCAGCACCACCACCAGCACCCCCAGGATGAGCACGGCGGCGACCGCCGCGCGCAGGGTGACCAGCACGGCCCCCGGCCGCAGGGACCAGCGCCCGGCCACGGCGGGAGCCTCGGCCGCCCGGTCGCCGGCGCCCGAGGCGTAGTAGGCCGTGCTGCGTGCCGCCAAACGGGTGGTGGCCCGGCGGTACATCTCCGCGCTGGCCGGGATCCAGAGCAGCGGGACGGCGCACCCCAGGACCACCAGGACCACGACGCCGACCCAGACGGCCGCCTGCCGGAGGCGTCCGGTGGTCGGCTTGCCGGGGGTCAGCAGACCGATCAGGTAACTGAGGTGGCGCATCGTGGTCCACCAGCCGGCCGGAGCGGCCGACTCCCCGGCCGTCGACTCCCCAGCCGTGTCCGTGTCCGCCGAGCCTGTCGCCCCCGCCGCCCCCGCCGCCTCCGTGGCGACCGACGCGACCGTCGCCCCCGCCGCGTCGAGCAGCTCCCGGGCCGCCGGCGCCGAGGGGCTGACGCCCTGGAGCACCAGCAGGTCCGCCGCCAGCGCGTCGGGGTCGCGGTGCGGTTCGCTGAGCGCCGCCAGCTCCAGCACCATCCGCAGCTGCGCGGTCAGCGCGGCCACGAAGGCCGCCGGCCACAGCAGCATGAAGGGTCCGCCCAGGAACGCCCCTTCGAGGACCGAGGCGTTGATCCCGTGCGCCGTCACCCGCTCCCGCACCTGCGCCGGGTCGAGGTCCCGATGCCCGGTCCGCACCCGCGCCGCGGCCGCCTTGGCCCCTGGCCACAGCAGGCGCACCGCCTGGACGGCCATCGTCTCCGGCAGGTGCTGCGGGTCCGACCTCACCGTGCGCAGCAGCGTCCGTGCCGCGGCCCGCCGCCGCTGCCCCCGCGCCGCTCCCCGCCGCCGCGCCGCCGCTCCCCGACGGAGCCTCACGGCGGATCGTGCCGGGAGGAGAGCTGCTCGCGCGCGGAGTGCCAGCGCAGCCGCATCTGCCCGACCACCTCGGCCCACTGGCGGCGGACCTCGTCGTCGGCCGGCCGCTGCCCGCGCCCGATCCGGTCCAGCTCGTCGCGGACCTCCCGGCCGAGCGCCGCCGATCCGACCAGGACCAGCATCACGCCGAAGAGCGCCGAGATCATCGCGAAGACCGCGCCCACCGCGCCGTACCGGGTGGCGTAGGAGTCGAAGAGGTGCGGCAGGTAGACGCCCGCGCCCACCGAGTAGAGCGCCGCCAGCACGGCGCCGACGACCCCGAACGGGACCAGGTCGCGCCAGGCGATCCGGTACGCGGAGAGCACCCGGCCGCTGGCGACCAGGAAGACCGCGGTCAGCGGCGCCTCGCAGAGCGTGGCCGCCAGCCCCAGCCGCCCGTCCTCCAGCAGCACCTGCAGCCAGCCACTGAGCCCCAGGTAGAGGCTCAGGCCCAGCACCCACCGCAGGCCGTTGAGCGTGTTGCGCATGCTGAGCGGTTTGAGCTCCCAGGTCTGCTCGAAGAGCCGCTGCGTCGCCCGGGTGAAGCTCAACAACGAGATCATCAGGAACACCGTCCCGAGGATGCCCAGCCGGGTGTCGGCCCCCGGGGAGAACAGCTCCTTGACCGCGTCGGCCCCGCCCCCGGACAGGCCGTAGCGGTGGATGATCCGGTCCGCGAGGTCCTGGTGGCCGGTGCGGGTCAGCAGGGTGCTGCCGAGGAGCGCGAGCGGGACCAGCGCGGTCAGGGCACTGGAGGCCAGCGCCATCGAGCGGTCGAAGCCGACGATCCGCTGGAAGCGGCTGACCACGCGGAGGGCGAAGGACGGCCGCAGCCAGAACGTCAGCGTCCTGGTGAGGCGCTCGCGACCGACGCCCGCGGTCCCGTCGCGGCGGCTCAGCCCAGCACCTTGGCCTTCGCGCTGCGGTACTCCTCCTCGGTGAGGGCCCCCTTGTCCTTCAGGTCCGCGAGCTTGGCCAGCTGGTCGGCGTGGTCGGCCGGGGTGGTGGCCGCGGTGTCCCTGATGTAGGCCTTGACCTCCTCCTCGTGCTGCTGGACCAGCTTGGCCTCGCGCCGGGTCATCCCGGAACCGCGGGCGATCAGGTAGATCAGCACGCCGAGGAAGGGCAGCACGATGACGAGGAAGAGCCAGCAGGCCTTGCCCCAGCCGCCGAGGTCGTCACTGCGGAAGACGTCACTGATGATCTTGAACAGCAGCATGATCCAGACGATCCACAGGAAGAACCACAGCATCGTCCAGAAGATGTCCAGCAGCGGGTAGTTCATGGCCGGCCTCCGATGCGACGGGACGGCATCCGGTGGCACCGCCGTAGCGGTGCCACCGGTCCGGGCGCCCGCGGCCCGCCGCGAACCGGCGGTCGGTGACGCCTGTGTGCTCGTCCACACCTGTGGTTCCGGTTTACCACCGATGTCCGGCCGCTGCCCGAGCGCGCCGGGTGCGGCGCCGCCGTCCGGACGCGTCGCCGCGGGCCCTGTCACCCGCCCGTCTCCCGGTCAGGACGTGGCGGCCGGCGCGGCGCCCTCCCAGGCGAACCCGTCCGGGTCGGTGAAGGATCCGGCATCGCCGCCGATCACCAGCCGGTGCGATCCGGTGCCGTCGACGGGCACGCCGACCTCCTTGGCCAGGGCCCGGCGGCCGTACAGCGCGAGCTTGACGGGGCTCGACCCGGTGGCGAACTCGACGTACTTGCTGCCGAAGCTCTTCGCCACCGTCAGCCCCTGGTCGACGTAGAACCGCTTGCTCGCGGTCACGTCCGAGGAACCCAGCAGGAGCACCAGGTCGTCGATCTGCAGGGGGGCCGGCCCGGTGTCCTTCTTCTGGGAGGTGGCGACCTTCCAGATCGTCCCGTCCGGGGCCTGGACGACGCCGCCGTAGCCCCAGAACGACTTGGCGGTGGGCTTCAGCGCCGTGGCCCCGGCGTCGAGGGCGGCGCCGATGAAGCCGTTGACCACGGCGGGCTGGGAGACCGTGAGCGAGACCGCGAATCCGCGGAAGCCGGTCGTCGGCTCCTGCGAGGCCCGCAGGGCCACCCGGTCGCCCAGACCGAAGGCGGAGTAGAAGGAGTCGGCGGCCGCGAGGTCGGCCACCTCAAGGGTGAGGGATCCGGTGGAAGTCATGACAGTCACGCTAGTTGGGGCTCGGTGGCCGGTGCTTCTCGATTCCTGACCGGTCTGCTCACCTGCTTCGCGACGCACGAGGGCATCCCCGCCGCGGCCACCGCCGTGCGGCGCTGGTAGGTGCCGGGCGGCATGCCGACCAGCTCGGTGAAGCGGGTGCTGAAGGTGCCCGGTGACGAGCAGCCGACCGCGAAGCAGACCTCGGTGACGCTCAGGTCGCCCCGGCGCAGCAGCGCCATCGCGCGCTCGATGCGACGGGTCATCAGATAGACGTACGGCGCCTGGCCGTAGGCCAGCCGGAACTGGCGGCTGAGGTGCCCGGCCGACATGTTCGCGCCGCGGGCGAGCGCCTCGACGTTCAGCGGCCGGGCGTACTCCCGGTCGATCCGGTCGCGCACGCGGCGCAGCCGGATGAGGTCGTCGCGGCGCTGCGCCGCGGCGAGCGCGCGCCCCCAGGCGGGGTGACACATGACAGGACTCCCTTCGTCGACGCCGCGAGCCCCGGGGCCCGGTGGCGCGGTGGGCGGAGCGGTGCAGGGGGGAGGTGCGTGGCGGTGCGCTCGGAGCGTTCAGCGCAGCTCCTGGATGCGGACCAGGTTGCCCGCGGGGTCGCGGAAGGCGCAGTCGCGGATGCCGTACGGCTGCTCGGTCGGCTCCTGGACGACCTCGGCGTCGCCCGACTGCAGCTTCTCGAAGGTGCCGTCGAGGTCCCGGGTGGCCAGCAGGATCCAGCCGTAGGTGCCCTTGGCCATCATCTCGAGGATGGTGCGCTGCTCCTCCTTGGTGATCCCGGGGTCGGCGGCCGGCGGTGCCAGCAGGATGGACGTGTCGGGCTGGCCGACCGGGCCCACCGTGATCCAGCGCATCGATCCCTGACCGACGTCGCTGCGGACCTCGAAGCCGAGGGCGTCACGGTAGAAGGCCAGCGCGGCCTCCGGGTCGTCCTGCGGCAGGACACTGGTGCGAATGGTGATATCCATGGCTCCCACGGTAGTTGCCGCCCGGCGGTGGACGCTTCTCGATTCCTGATCGGCCCAGGTCACCGGGTGGGTCAGCGGCGCCCGGGCGGTGCGGAGAGCCGCGTGACGACGCCCGCGGCGCCGCGCGTCTCAGCTCCGGCGCAGCTCGCCCGCCTCGCCGAGCCAGACCAGCCGGCCGCGCTCCAGGACGTGCACCAGGGCGTCGTCCGGTGCCCACGGCGGCAGGGTGCGGGCGGTCAGCAGGACGGCGTGGCCGGCCAGCGCGCGATCGGTGAGCAGCCGGCGCAGTCGGGCCACCACGCCGGGGGCCAGGCCGCGTTCGGGTTCGTCGAGCAGCAGCAGCGCGGGGTCGGCCAGCAGCGCCCGGGCCAGGGCGATCAACTGCTGCTGGCCGCCCGAGAGTTCGGTGCACCGGCGACCGAACAGCGGTGTCAGCTCCGGGAATCGGTCCGCCGCCCTTTCGGGCGGGCCGGACAGGCCGAGCGTCTCGGCCACCGTCAGGGTCGCGAAGACCGCGCGCCGGGCCGGGACCAGCACCACCCCCAGCGCGGCCCGGCGGTGCGCGGCCAGCGAGGTGACGTCCCGTCCGGCCACCAGGACGCGGCCCTGGTGGGGGCGGACCAGCCCGGCCAGGGTCGCCAGCACGGTGGAGCGCCCGGATCCGTTGCGGCCGACCAGGAAGCCGATCCGTCCCCGCGGGCAGCGCACGTCCACCCCGTGCAGCAGTTCGACCCGTCCATGGCGGACCCGGACGCCGCGCAGGTCGGCGGCCAGAGCGCCGGTCGCGGCGCTCACCACAGCCGCCGGACCCGCTGGTCGGACAGGACCCGCTCGATCGGACCGGCGGTGACCACCCGGCCGCCGTCCAGCACGTAGGCGAGTTCGGCGAGCCGGGAGACCAGCCCGAGGTCGTGCTCCACCAGCAGTACGCCCGCCCCCTCGCGGGCCACCAGGGCCAGCACCCGGGCCACCCAGGCGACCTGGCCCGCGTCGAGGCCGACCGACACCTCGTCCACCAGCAGCACGCGCGGGGAGCCGGCCAGCGCCCTTGCCAACTCGACCAGCCGCAGCACCCCGAGCGGCAGGTCGCCCGCCGGTCGGGCGGCCAGCGGGGTCAGGCCCAGCAGGTGCAGCGAACCGGCCACCCGCTGTCGGACGGCGACCGCCGCCGGCACCGCGGCCCCCGGCACCGCGTCGCCCCCCGGCGGGCCGCCGCCCGCCATCGTGCCGCCCGCCCCGGTCGGCCGCGGCTGCTCGGCACCGACCTGGACGTTCTCCGCCACCGTCAACTCGGGGAAGACGGCCACCTGCTGGAAGGTCCGCGCCACGCCCAGCCGGGCCCGCCGGTGGCACGGTGCCCGGGTGATGTCGCGCTCGTCGAGGAGGATCCGTCCGCCGTCGGGCCGGGCCAGTCCGCTGAGGCAGTCGAGCAGCACGCTCTTGCCCGCGCCGTTGGGGCCGACCAGTGCGGTGACCCGCCCGGGGCGGACCGCCAGATCCACGCCGTCCACCACCGCCACCCCGCCCAGCCGCCGCAGCACCCCGCGCCCGGCCAGCAGCCCAGGGCCGGTCCGGCCGCCGTTCACCCCGACACCGCCCGCCGTGCCCAGCCGGCGAGCCCGCCGGGCAGCCGGCCCGCTGCCGCCGCGAGCGCGCCCACCACGACGGCCGACATCCCCGGCACGGTCGCCGCGTCCAGCCCCACCAGGGCGAACGCCGCCAGCACCGCGCCCACCGCGCTGTCCACCCCGGCCACCACCACGGCCGCGAACCAGAGCAGCCCCTGCACCGGGTCGAAGACCGAGGCGTCGAACGCCTCGCCGCCCAGCGCGAGCAGCACCCCGCCCGCGCCCGCCAGGCCCGCGCCCAGGCCGAAGACCAGCAGCTTGACCCGGGGCACCGCCACCCCCGCCGCCCAGGCGCCCGCCTCGTGGTCGCGCATCGCCACCAACTCCCGGCCCAGCCGTCCCCGTCGCACCGCCGTGACCACCAGCGCGCCCACCGCGAGCACGGCCAACTCGGCGGCGTAGAAGGCGTGGTCGCCGCGGAGGAAGGCCGGCCGCAGGATCGTGAGGCCGGCTGTCGCGTAGGGCTGCTCGAAGACGAAGCGGCTCAGCCCGACCGCCAGCGCGAAGGTCACCAGGGCCAGCACCAGGCCGCGCCGGTGCACCACCGGGTGGCCGATCAGCAGCCCGGCCGCCGCCAGCCCGAGCACGGTGACCACCAGCGCCGCGCCGGCCGGAATCCGTCCCGAGGCGAGCAGCGCGGCGGCGAGCGCGCCCAGGCCCGCGAACGCGCCCTGGCCCAGCGAGACCAGCCCGCCGCCGCCGGTCACCAGCACCACCGAGAGCAGGATCAGCGCGAGTGCGGGCACCGTCAGCACGGCCCGCACCCCGCCCGCCCGCAGCGCCAGCGGGGTGAGCAGCGCGAGCGCGCAGGCGGCGGGCGCCCAGCCCCGGTTCCCCCCGCCGCGCGGCCGCCCTCGCGGCGACAACCGCAGCTGCGGCAGCCCGCCACCGCCCAGCAGCCCCTGCTCCGCGAAGCCCTCGACGAAGCCCCACGGCACCAGGGCGGCCACCAGCAGCGCCACGGCGAAGAGGTTGGACTGCACGGCGTCCACCAGCGGCCCCAGCGTGCCCGCCGGATGCAGCCAGGTGAGTTCGGACTGGCCGATGCCCAGCGCGAGCCCGACGGCCACCGCGATCGGCAGGCTGCGCAGCCGGGCCGCCACCGCGACCGCGAGCGTCTCCATCACCAGCAGCGGCAGTCCGTACGGGTCGAGCAGCACCAGCGGCGCCAGCAGTACGCCCACCAGCCCGGCCGTGAAGGAGCCGAAGGCCCAGCCGGCGGCCGCCACCCGTCCGGCGTTCACCCCGGCCAGCTCGGCCAGGGTCGGATCGGCGGAGACCGCCCTGGCCCGCACCCCGAAGCCGGTCCACCGCCCGACCGCCCAGAGCGCCACCGCGATCACCAGCACGCAGCCGAGCTGGGCCACCGCGTCCACCCGCAGCAGGTGGCCGCCCGGCAGGGTGACGGTCCGTGCCGGGACCAGCGCCGGCACGTCGGCCAGCGGCGCGGTGCCCCAGACCGCCGCGACCGCGCCGATCAGCAGCACCAGGACGCCGACGCAGGCCACGACCAGCTCGCCGATCGCCGCCTGACGCCGTTGGAGCGGTCCGAAGACGGCCAGTTGGAGCAGCACGCCGAGCCCGGGGGCCACGACCAGCAGGCAGAGCACCGCGCCCCAGCCCACCGGCCAGCCGCGCACCACCACCAGTTCGCGCAGCAGGTAGGCGATGAAGACGGCGATGCCGCCCTGCGCCAGGTTGAGCACCCCGGTCAGCTGATAGCAGACCACCAGCCCGACCCCGCTGAGCGCGGCCGCGGCGCCCACGGCCACGCCCGCCAGCGCGAAGTCGATCGCCAGCCCGGGGTCGGTCATCGGAGCGGACCCTCGGGGGGCAGCACGTCCGGCTCGCAGATGGGGCACGGTGCCAAGCCACGGTCGCGGACCCCCGCGCCGTCGAGCGCGAAGGCCTGCGGCTTGCCCGCCACCATGGGGCAGCCGGGGCGGTGGCAGAGGGTGCCGCCGGGTACCGCGACCAGGCCGCCGCCCGGCACGGCCGCCTCGCCCGCGGTCTGCGACGGCCGCCAGTCGACCGCGGTCGACTCCTCGCCAGGAGCGCTGGTGTCCGGCTCGCCCGGGCCCGGCGCCGCGGTGACCCCGGCGCCCCCGTCCGGGGTGCGCAGCGCCGCCCAGACCACGCCCGCCACGATCAGCGCGGCACCCGGCGCGGTGGCGGAGGCGAGGTAGGGGAGCTGGCGGGCGGTCAGTCGCTCGCCCGAGACGGCGTACCAGCCGAGCACGCACATCGCCGCACCGAGCAGGGCCAGCAGCCAGCCGAACGCTGCGCCGGCGAGCGGCCGGGTGCGGTCCGGGCGCCCCGAGCCGTCCATCGCGATCCTCTCCGCCGCCCCGCCGGGGGGCCGGCGCCCCGCCGGCCGCGCCGACGCGCTCGCCCGCCCGTCGTGTTGGGGGCGTTCGGCCGGTCGGCCTTCATAGTGTCACCTGCGTCACACCCGGTCGCAGCGCGAGAGCAGACGGAGAAACCATGCGCACCCTGCCCCACGACCGGCCGGCCGACCCGGCGCAGTGCCCGTCCGCGGAGCCGCGACCTCACCCGTCCGGCCGCCCGGCGGGCCTTCGGACGGTGGTCGCCGTGCTCGGGGTCCTGCTGCTGGTGGCCTCCTGTTCGAGCAGCAAGAGCAGCGGCTCCGGCACCCCCACCCCGGCGGCGAGCAGCCCGTCGGCGGCGCCGTCGGGGTCCGCGTCCTCCTCGCCGTCGGCGGCCACCGGCGCGGCCTCGGCGACGTCGACCGGCAGCGCCCCGGCCGACGTGGCCGCCGCCACGACGCAGGTCACCCAGAACTGGCAGAACTTCTTCTCCCCGGCCACGCCGATCGACGCCAAGACCGCGCTGTTGCAGCACGGCGCCCAACTCCAGCCGCTGCTCCAGGCCTTCGCCGCCGACCCGCGGATCTCGCAGATCAGCGCGCAGGTGACGAACGTCCAGTTCACCTCCGACACCACCGCGATCGTCACCTACGACCTCTCCCTGCAGGGCCAGGTGGTGCAGCCCGCCGCGGCCGGCCAGGCGGTGCTGGAGGACGGCACCTGGAAGGTCTCGCAGGCCACGCTCTGCGGGCTGGTCGCCCAGAGCGGCAACACCGCGGCCAGCGCGGTGCCCGGGTGCAGCAGCTGATCGCCGCACCGACCGGCAGGGTGGCCGCCGTGCTGGCGGCCGCCCTGCTCGTGGTCTGCGGCTCGCTGTCCGGCTGCGGCACGCGGCTGCCGGAGAGCGACTTCGCCGGGCCCGCTCCGACGGTCACCACCGGCAATCCGGCCAGCGACACCGGGGTGACGGCCGGTCAGATCAAGATCGGCATCGTGACCTCGCTGACCAGCCCGCTCGGCACCGAGGTGCTCGCCGGGCCCCGGTACGGCGCGTTGGCGTTCTTCCGGGCACTGAACGCCTCCGGTGGCCTGCACGGGCGGACGGTGCAGGTGGTGACCTGTGACGACTCCGGGAGCGGGCTCGGCAACCAGGAGTGCGTGCACAAGCTGATCGACCAGGACCAGGTCTTCGCCTTCGCCGCGGGCAGCGTGCTCGACTACGCCGGGGCCCCGTACGTCAACAGCAGGTCGGTTCCGGACGTGGGCAGCCAACCGCTGGGCACCCCGTACGAGCAGTACCCGCGCCTGTACGGGATCTACAGCAGCAACGCCCCGCGCGACGGGCGCTCGGTCGGCTGGGACGGCACGCTCTTCCTCAGCACCGAGGTCTACCGGTTCTTCCAGGAGCGGCTGGGCGTGCGGCGGGCCGCGGTGGTCGCCTACAACCAGGCCCAGTCGCTGAGTTACGCGCACCAGATCGAGCTGGGTCTGACGGCCGAGGGCTACCACGTGCTGACCCGGACGGTGGACCTGGCGCTGCCCGCCTTCGCCGCGGTGGCCACCGCGATGGCCGCCGACGGCACCCAGATCGTCTTCGACGCGATGGACACCCGTGGCAACTCCGGGCTCTGTCAGGCACTTGACGCGGCGGGCGTGCGACTGACCGCCAAGGTGACCAACGTGCAGAACTGGAGCCAGACGGCCGGGCGCGACTACGCGGCGGCGCCCGGCTGCCGCAACGTCCTGTGGGCCACCTCGTCCAGTCGCAACTACGCGGACACCCGCTACCCGGCCGTCCAGCAGTTCCGCGGCGCCATGGCCCGTTTCTATCCGGAGCGCGAACCGTTGCTTTCGGCCTGGGAGTTGGAGGGCTGGGCGGGCGCTCAGTGGCTGACCGACGCGATGGACTCGTGCGGAGCGGCGCTGACCCGGGCCTGCGTGGAGCGCTTCATGAACCGGGCCCGGCCCTATGACGCGCACGGACTGCTGCTCCCCGCCGACTTCGTCCGCGAGCCGCGCCCCAGCGGCCCGACCCGCGCCTGCCTGAACGTGGCCCGCTGGCAGGACGACACCCCGGCGGGCGGCCCCGGCTGGGTCACCCAGGTGCCCGACATGGACACCAACTGCTTCGACGTGCCGCAGCTGCCCTACCAGCCCTGACCGGACCAGGCACCCGCGGGCGCGCCCAGCGGTCGGCCGTCGGGCGGTAGCGCGACCGGGCCCTGGACCCCGTCCGGTCCGGCCGGCCGCAGGCCCGGATCCGCAGCGGGGACGGGGTCGGGGCCGTCGGTGGCAGCGGCCACCGCCGGGCTCAGTGCCTTCCGCAGGGCGGCCACCGTCGGTTCCGGATACTCGCAGGTGGCGCTGACGCGGGCGAAGGGCGAGGGCCGGTGCAGGTCGACGCAGACCACGCCGCGCCGCTTCGGCCGCACGGCGGCGAAGTCCCGGCCGCGCGGATGCCGCCAGATCCCCAGCCACAGCGTGCCGGGGATCACCACACCGCTCTCCCGCACGCCCCTAAGGGCTCGCCACGCGTCGGGCTGGACGGCGACCCTGTCCACGGCGGCCAGCGGCACCCGGATGTCCGCCTGCCGCGCCGCGGCCTTCTCCCAGCGGGCCAGCCGGACGACCAGTTCGTCGCCGTCGATCGTCAACTTCGCCATCGTTCGTCCTTCCCGTCCTGTCCGGTGCCGCGCACGGGGGCGCCCTACCCGGCCTCCCCGCCCGGGCCCCCGCCGGTGCTCGTGCCCGTGCCCCCGCCCGGGAACCGGCGGGTGCTGACGGAATCGGCCGGCTCGGTCCCGATGACCGCGGTCGGGTCGGTGAACAGCAGGGCGAACCCGGGCGGCAGTTGGAGCAGGACGCGGTCCGTCAGCTCGGGCCCCGCGGCGTCCGCCACGGCGCTGAGGACCGCTGCCGCGTCCCGGTGGACGGACTCCGGCCCGGCGCCCTCGATCCACGGGACCGCGGCCCGCAGGAACTGCTCGGGGTTCAGCGGCTCGCCGGGCAGCGGAGCGAGCAGGGCCCGTGCGTACGGCTGGGGGAGGTGGGTGGCGAGTTCGGCGCGCTGTCGATCCGGGTAGCCGGCGCGCGCACGAACGGTGTCGAGGAACGCTTCGCGGCGGGTGGTGGTCACTGTCGTCTCTCTGCTGTCGGGTCCCGTGCTGCGGGACGGGTTCAGACGAGCTGCCGGTCGCAATCGGCGCGCACGGCGGGAACGTCGGCCTTCGCGTCCACGCCGCTCCCGGCGTCCTGCACGCTGGTGTGGACGGGCAGCAACCGGTCGAGGTCGGTCAGCCCCAGCACCCGCGTCACGGGTCCCGGTGCGATGGCCAGGCGCAGTCGCCGGCCGTGCCGCACGGCGGTGGTGCAGGCCTCGACGAGGCAGGCGGCGCACTGCGTGGCGATGGCGGCACGAAGGGCCGGGGGAGGGGGAGCCCTTCGCGCCGCGGCCCGGCCCGGGATCGGCGCTGCCGGGGCCGGCGAACGCCGGCCCCCGG
>NZ_BAAALF010000097.1:16813-18001 GCF_039528135.1 Kitasatospora nipponensis
GCGGGAGGGGGGGGGGGGGGGGGCCCCCGGGGCGGGGGGGGGGGGGGGGGGGGGGGCCGGGCGGGGGCCGGCGACCGCCGGCCCCGGGCCGGGCGGTCCGGGTCAGCCGGTGGGGACCAGGGGATCTGCACGGATCAGCATCGTGCTCAGCCTCCTCGGCTCTGCACGGTCCGTTTCTGCTATCGGGATACAACAGTCATATACCGCAAATCACCCACAGATCACAACCCCCCGCCGCCCGTCCGCAGCCTCCCCCACCAGCGGGGCGCCCCCCGCCCGCCGGTCGGAACTCCGAGCGTGCGCGGACGAGGGGGCCTGTCCGAAAGCGGGGCTGGGGCGCGGTTCTCGGGCGTAGCCTTCGTGCATGGCAGAGAGCAAGGTCAAGAAGGCCGCGCCGACGGCGAAGAGTGCGGTGGCGAAGCCGGCCGGGAAGCCGCGCAAAGCGGAGTCGCAGCTGGCGATGGTGCGCCGGGCGCGGAAGATCAACCGGGCGCTGGCGGAGCTCTACCCGTACGCGCATCCGGAGCTGGACTTCGAGAACCCCTTCGAGCTGCTGGTGGCCACCGTGCTGTCGGCGCAGACGACCGACCTGCGGGTCAACCAGACCACGCCGGTGCTCTTCGCGACGTACCCGACGCCCCGCGACATGGCCGCCGCCGTGCCCGAGGAGCTGGAGGAGATCATCCGGCCGACCGGCTTCTTCCGGAACAAGGCGAAGTCCCTGATCGGCCTCTCCATCGCCCTGCGCGACGACTTCGCCGGCGAGGTTCCCGGCCGCCTCGAGGACCTGGTCACGCTGCCCGGCGTCGGCCGCAAGACGGCCAACGTCGTGCTGGGCAACGCCTTCGGGGTGCCCGGGATCACGGTGGACACCCACTTCGGGCGGCTCGCGCGGCGCTTCGGGTGGACGACGCAGGAGGACCCGGTCCTGGTCGAGGCGGCGGTCGCCGAGATCTTCCCCAAGGCGGAGTGGACCATGCTCTCGCACCGGGTGGTCTTCCACGGGCGGCGGATCTGCCACGCCCGCAAGCCCGCCTGCGGAGCCTGCCCGATCGCTCCGCTCTGCCCCTCCTACGGCGAGGGCGAGACGGACCCGCAGAAGGCGGCCGCGCTGCTGAAGTACGAGATGGGCGGTCAGCCCGGCCAGCGGCTGCGGGCCCCGGCCCCCCCACCCCGCCCGGCGGGCGC
>NZ_BAAALF010000097.1:18011-29321 GCF_039528135.1 Kitasatospora nipponensis
AGGAGGGGGGGCGCCACCCCGCCGCGCGGCTGCGCCCGCCGGCCCACTACCCGGGCCGGGCGGCCGCGGGGGCCGGCACACCGGCGGGGACGGATGCCGAGGGGCCGGTTGCGGCCGGCTCGCCGGTCACGGAGCAGGGAGGGGCCGCGTGAAGAGCGGTGGGGAGCTGGCGGTGATCGTTCGCGACGGCCTGCCCGACTGGCTGCTGCCGGTGCGGGAGGCGGCCGAGTCGGTGCTCCCGGAGCAGCTCAGCAGGTTCCTGCCGCCCCCCGAGGGCGGGCGCCACTCCGCGGTCCTGCTGCTCTTCGGCGAGGGGGAGGCGGGGCCCGACCTGCTGCTCACCGAGCGCTCGCACGCACTGCGCTCGCACGCCGGTCAGGTCTCCTTCCCCGGCGGCACGCTGGACTCGGTGGACGGCGACCCGCAGGGCGCCGGACCGGTGGCGGCCGCGCTGCGCGAGGCCGAGGAGGAGACCGGTCTGGACCCGAGCGGGGTCCAGGTCTTCGCCACCCTGCCGGCGCTCTACATCCCGGTCAGCGACTTCGTGGTGACCCCGGTGCTCGGCTGGTGGCGCCGCGAGTCGCCGGTGGCCCCGGTGGACCCGGGCGAGACCGGGGCGGTCTTCCGGGTCCCGTTGGCGGTGCTGGCCGACCCGGCGCACCGCGGCCGCTTCCGGCACCCCTCGGGCTTCGCCGGCCCGGCCTTCGAGGTGGCGGGCCGGGTGGTGTGGGGGTTCACGGCCGGGGTGATCGACCGGCTGCTGCACCACAGCGGACTGGAGCTGCCCTGGGACACCTCGCGTATCGTCGCCCTCCCGGGCAGCTGAGAGCGGCTTCGGGCTCGAGCGGGCTTACCGGGTCCGCTGCCGAGCGGTGTCGGGTCCATGGGAGGGTGGCAGGGTGAACGTGCTGGATCTGCTGCTGCTCGCCGCCGCGATCGGGTTCGCCGTGTCCGGGTACCGGCAGGGCTTCGTGGTGGGCATCCTCTCCGTGCTGGGCTTCCTCAGCGGTGGGCTGATCGCGGTGGAGCTGCTGCCGCTGCTGCTCAACCACCTCAGTGCGGGCACCACCGCGTCGGTGGTGGCCGTGATCGTGGTGATCGTCTTCGCCGCGGTCGGCCAGGCGATCACGACCCAGCTCGGCTGGAAGCTGCGCGGGCGGATCGGCGGCAGCCCGGCGAAGGCGATCGACGCCTTCGGCGGCTCGGTGGTGAACGTCCTGTCGATGCTGCTGGTCGCCTGGCTGATCGGCTCGGCGCTGGCCGGGACCTCGATGCCGACGGTCTCCAAGCAGGTCCGCACCTCCAAGGTGCTCGGCGGGGTGCAGCAGGCGCTGCCGGCCGACGCGCCGAACTGGTTCTCCGACTTCAGCAAGGTGCTCTCGCAGAACGGCTTCCCGCAGGTCTTCAACCCCTTCGAGCACGAGCCGATCACCGAGGTCGAGCCGCCGGACCCGGCGCTGGCCGGCAGCCCCGCGCTGGCCAAGGCCCGGCAGAGCCTGGTGAAGGTGGTCGGCACGGCGACCTCCTGCGGCAAGACCCTGGAGGGCAGCGGCTTCGTCTTCGCCCCGCACCGGGTGATGACCAACGCCCACGTGGTCGGCGGCGTCGACGAGCCGACCGTGCAGATCGGCGGCACCGGCCAGCTCTACGACGCCACCGTGGTGCGCTACGACTGGCAGCGCGACATCGCCATCCTGGAGGTGCCGAAGCTCACCGCGCCGCCGTTGAACTTCGCCGGCGAGGCCCGCACCAACGACAGCGCCATCGTGGCGGGCTTCCCCGAGAACGGCGCCTTCAACGTCCAGCCCGCCCGCATCCGCGGCCAGATCCAGGCCAACGGGCCGGACATCTACCACCGCGGCCAGGTGGTCCGGGACGTCTACTCGATCCGCTCGCTGGTGCGCCAGGGCAACAGCGGAGGCCCGCTGCTGACCCCGGACGGCGAGGTCTACGGGGTGGTCTTCGCCAAGTCCCTGGACAGCGCCGACACGGGGTACGTGTTGACCGCCGCCGAGGTGAAGCCGGACGCGACCGACGGCGCCACGGCCAGCTCCCAGGTGGACACCGAGGGCTGCGCGCTCTGACCCTGTCCTTTCGGCGTCCTGACGGGGTGTCCGGTGCGGCCGGTCCCCGGCGGTCCGTCAGTTCCTCCTGATAGCGTCGTCGGCGCTCACCCGTTCGGCTCAAGCAGCGCCGTCCCGGGGGGTCGAACGGGAGGTCAGGACCGCCATGAAGGAGTACGGGCCATGATGGGTCACTCGCACGCGATCAGCGGCGCGATGCTGTACGCGGCCTCCGCGCCCTTCCTTCCGCCGCTCCTGCTGCACACCACCCTGCAGGCCCCCGACATCCTGTTGGGCACCGTCCTGTGCGCGGGCGCGGCCCTGCTGCCCGACCTGGACCACCATGACGGGACGATCGCCAACTTCCTCGGCCCGATCTCCAAGGTCTTCTGCCGCTTCGTGGCCTGGGCCTCGGGCGGCCACCGGCACGCCACCCACTCGCTGCTCTTCGTGGCCCTGATGGGTGCCGGCACCTGGGCGGGGGTGACCTACGCGGGGCGCTACTTCACCATCGGCCTGGCGTTCGTCCTGCTGGCCCTGGCGATCAAGGCGCTGCGGATCCACCCGCCGGGTGACGGCGTGACCGCCTGGCTGACCATCATCGGCCTGGCCGTGGTGGGCACCGCGGTGATGAACAAGTGGATGCCGTCCGCCCCGGGCTGGCTGCCGTACGCGGTGGCCCTCGGCACGCTGGCCCACCTGTTGGGCGACTGCCTGACCAAGAAGGGCGCACCGCTCCTGTGGCCGCACAAGGAGCGGTACGAGATCGTGCTGATCAAGCGCAGCGGCAACGACATGGAGACCAAGGTGCTGGTCCCGATCATGACGGTGGCGACCTTCGCCCTGCTCTGGTTCACGGCCCTGGAGCCGACCGTCCTCGGTTGATCCGGGGCACCGCACCGTCAGCCTCGTTGGCGGTGCGGGGTTTCGAGCGGCACGGGTTTCGAGCGGCGCGGGGCTCAGGCCTCGCGCCGCAGTCGTGCGCCCACCCACCGGGCGCGCCGGCCCAGGATGCGCGGGATGCCCAGCGGGTGCGGTTCGGTGGCCGCGTGCTGGGGGTCGAGCGGCCAGTCGCTCTGGTGCGGGGGAGTCTGCGGGCTTCGGCTGACACGGCGTCCGCGGGCAGCGGCGGAGCGATCGGGCATCCAGGTCATGGAGGATGGATGCCCGTGCTTCAGCTGGGGTAATCACCCTGGTCTGGGCGAAATGGCCTATGCCAATGTCATAGGAACCGCTCGTCACATCAGGCGAGTTGGCCCGCAGGTGGCCCCAGGGCCGGTAACAGGTGAACAGGGCGGCCGCAGGACCGCCCTCACCGCCACACCTGCCGCGGTCCGCATCGCGGCCCCTGCGACCGTCCGCGCTACCGCTTGTGCTCCTGGACCCAGCCGACCAGTTCGGCGCTGAACTGCTCCGGCACCTCCTCGTGCGGGAAGTGCCCCACGCCCGGCAGCAGCCGCCACCGGTAGGGCGCCTCCACGTACTCACCGGCACCGAGCGCGGTGCGGGAGAGCAGGACGGGGTCGGCCGCACCCTGGATGTGCAGCGTCGGCGCGGTCACCGGCTTCTTCATCCGGCGGGCGAACTGGATGCCGTCCGGGCGGGCCATCGAGCGGACCAGCCAGCGGTAGGGCTCGATCGAGCAGTGCGCGGTGCTGGGGATCCGCATCGCGTTGCGGTAGTTCTCCACCGCCTCGGCGCTCAACCGGTTGGGGCCGGTCCACTCGGCGAGGTAGCGGGCGATCTGTCCGGCGTCGTCCGCGACCAGTCGGCGCTCCGGTATCCAGGGACGCTGGAAACCCAGGACGTGGTCGAAGGCGGCCATCTGGCGCCGGTCCTTCAGCAGCGCGCGGCGCAGGTGCCGCGGGTGGGCAGCGGAGACCACCGTCAGGCTCCGGATCACCGAGGGCCGCATCACCGCGGCCACCCAGGCCAGCGAACCGCCGACGTCGTGCCCGACCAGGTGGGCGCTGTGCTCGCCCAGCGAGCGGATCACGCCGGTGATGTCGAGTGCGAGGTTGGTGGGGTCGTAGCCGCGCGGGGTGCGGTCGCTGCCGCCCATGCCGCGCAGGTCCAGGGCGACGGCGCGGAAGCCCGCGGCGGCCAGTGCGGCCATCTGGTGGCGCCAGGCCCACCAGTACTGCGGCCAGCCGTGCACCAGCAGGACCAGCGGTCCCTCACCCTGCTCGGCGATGTGGAAGCGAGCGCCGTTGGCGGCCACGTCGCGGTGCGTCCAGGGCCCGGCGGTGCGGACGTTCCAGCCGGCCACCCGCACGCCCGTCGAGGTCGCCCCGGAGGAGGCCGCCGTGGCCCGGCCGAGAGCCCCGCCCTCACTGCCGCCCGGGGTGCCGCCCGGGGTGCTCAGGGGTGCGGTGCCACGCGGGGCCGCCTCGGGGCTCGAAGCCGGGTACGAGCTGGTGGTCACAGGCGGAACGGGTGTCTGGTCGGGCGGCATACGGAGAGCGTTTCACATCCCGGCCGGGTTTTCGGCCCCGGCACTCGTACCGGCAGCGACGGATCCGCCACGCGCGGCTGGCACCGTGCCCGGTCGGCGACGCCGTCCACCGGGTGAACGGTGGTCGGCGGCCCGGTGCCGGCGGGGCGGCCCCGTGGTGGCGGCAGCGGCGGAGGGTCAGCGCTCCAGGGCCTCGAGCTCGGCGGCGGTGGCCGGTCGCGGACGGGCGTTCTTCAGCACGTCCGCGGTCGCCTGGGCGCCCTCGATGGTGCGGCGCGGGGGCTCGATCTTCTTGAAGGAGCGCCAGGCCAGCAGCCCCAGGACCACCGCCACCAGCACGTACGCGCCACCGACCACCGCGAAGGAGCCGCCGAGCGGGAGACCGAAGTAGTGCACCAGGTAGGCCAGCGCGAAGCTGAACATCGGGACTGACGCCAGCAGCACCACCCCGGCCACGATGCCCGAGACGCTGCCCGCCACCCCGCGCTTGACGTCCTGCCGGATCTCGGCCTTCGCGAGGGCGATCTCGTCGTGCACCAGAGCCGAGAGATCGGCGGTGGCCGCGGCGAACAGCTGCCCGACCGAGCGCTCGCCCTCGTAGGGGGTGCGGGAGCTGCCGGACGGGCCTGCGGTTCCTGCGGACATCTGGTCTTCTCCTCTGCTGAGATTCCGGACAGCTCAGATCATGCCCCTACTGGCCAGTCGGGCACCACTTCGGGCCACCCAGGCCCGACGGTGTGTCACCCGTCGCACCGCCCGTGCCACCACCGGCTCCTGGGCCCTGCCCGCCGCGGGGCGGATCAGCTGACGGTGTGTCCCATCTCATCATGCCCGCTCCTCCCGGAGCCGCTGGGCGGACCAGCCGGGGTCGTCCTGCTCGTAGATGTCGGGGATCCCGTCGCCGTCGCTGTCGCGGTCCTCCTCCTCGCAGAGCTGCCGGTAGTGCCGGTTGCGGAGCTTCAGCAGCACGGTCGCCACCAGTGCGCAGAGCAGCGAACCGACCAGCACCGCCGCCTTCGCGCGATCGGCCAGCACGGCGTCCTTCGGGAAGGCCAGCTCGCTGATCAGCAGGGACACCGTGAACCCGATGCCCGCCAGGGTGGACACCGCGAACAGGTCGGCCCAGGTGAGCTGGGGGTTCAGCTCGGCCCGGGTGAACCGTGCGGCCAGCCAGGTGCCGCCGAAGATCCCGATGCTCTTCCCGAGCAGCAGACCCAGCACGATGCCCAGCGGCATCGCCTGTGTGAAGACGTCGGCGAGGGCCGAGGGCGAGATCGTCACGCCGGCCGCGAAGAGCGCGAAGAGCGGCACCGCGACCCCGGCCGACAGCGGCCGGACCAGATGCTCGATGTGCTCGCCCGGCGAGACGTCCTCGCCCGGTTCCCGGTGGCAGCGCAGCAGCAGGCCCATCGCCACGCCGGCGACCGTGGCGTGCACACCGCTCTCGTGCATCAGGGCCCAGATGACCAGGGCCAGCGGGACGAAGAGGTACCAGCCGTGCACCCCGCGCCGGTGCAGGAACCAGAACAGCACCAGACCGGCCAGCGAGAGCCCCAGGGCCCAGAACTTGATGCCCGAGCTGTAGAAGATCGCGATGATCAGGATCGCGATCAGGTCGTCCACCACGGCCAGGGTCAGCAGGAACGCCCGGAGCGCGGAGGGGAGATGGCTGCTCACCACGGCCAGCACCCCGAGCGCGAAGGCGATGTCGGTGGCGGTCGGGATGGCCCAGCCGCCGGGGTGGCCGCCCGCCCCGCTGTTGACCACCGCGAAGACGATCGCGGGCAGCGCCACGCCGCAGAGGGCCGCGACCACCGGCAGGGCGGCCGCACTGGGGGTGCGCAGCTCGCCGGCGACGAACTCGCGCTTGAGCTCGATGCCGGCGACGAAGAAGAAGACGGTCAGCAGGCCGTCCTTCGCCCAGGCCTCCAGCGAGAGGTCCAGGTGCAGCGGGCCGGACGGTCCGATGGTGTGGTGGAGCACCTCCTGGTACGACTGCGGCCAGGCGTTGGCCCAGATGAGTGCCATGACCGCGGCCAGCAGGAGGAGGATGCCGCCGACGGTTTCGGTGCGCAGCGCATCCGCCAGGAACCTGCGCTCGGGCCATGAGAGCCGGCCCAGGAACTGGCGGCGCCCGGGCTCAGGAGCAGGAGCAGAGGCAGCGGTTGGAGCGGAGGCAGCGGTAGGAGGGGAGTCAGGGGGAGGCGCAGGTGTGGACGAGGGCTCGGCTGACGGCTTTGCGGGCGGCTCGGTGGGCGGCGGGCTGGCCACGCGGGAGACCTCCTGGGCACGAGAACGGCATGCGGATGCACCTGTGGTGCATGCCGACCAGACTTCCCGGCGCGCCTCGGAGAACAGTCACAGATCTTGTTGCGACGCTGACAGTCTACGGGGCTTCGGGGGCAGGTATCCGTTTTGTCGCATTTTATGACCATGAGGTGCTGCCCGTGCTCCGCACGTGCGGCTGTCCGAGCAGGACCCCGCCGCCCGCGTCCTTCCCCGGTCGGTCCGTGTCGTGGCGTCAGGCGCCCAGGTACCGCAGGACGGCCAGCACCCTGCGGTGGTCGGCGGCCGAGACGGGCAGGTCCAGTTTGAGGAAGATGTTGGCCACGTGCTTCTCCACGGCGCGTTCGGTCACCACCAGCCCCGTCGCGATGGCGGCGTTGGAGCGTCCCTCCGCCATGAGCCCCAGTACCTCCCGCTCCCGCGGACTGAGTTCGGCGACCGTGCGGCGGGTGGGGCTCGCGCCCATCAGCTGGTTCACCACCTCCGGGTCCAGGGCTGTGCCGCCGGCCGCCACCCGTTCCATGGCGTCGATGAAGTCCTGCGCGTCGAGGACCCGCTCCTTCAGCAGGTAGCCCACCCCGGCCGACCCGCCCGCCAGCAGGCGGCTGACGTACTGGGCCTCGACGTACTGAGAGAAGATCAGCACCCCCAGCCCGGGGTTGGCCGCCCGCAGCTCGATCGCGGCCCGCAGTCCCTCGTCCGTGTGGGTCGGCGGCATCCGGATGTCGGAGACGACGAGATCCGGGCGATGGTCGAGCACGGCGACCCGGAGCTGTTCCGCGTCGGCCACGGCCGCCAGGACCTCGTGCCCCTCCTCCTCCAGGAGCTGGACCAGTCCGGCCCGCAGAATCGCGGTGTCCTCGGCGACTACCACGCGCATCCTCTGACTCACTCCACTCCTGAGGCGATGTGTTCGACCGTCAGATGATCGCAGCTCGCCCTCTGCACCCGGGGCCCCGGCCCGACTTCTCACACCGGCTCCGGCAGCTCGATGGAGATGGCGGTGGGGCCACCGACCGGACTGGTGGCCCGCAGGGTTCCGTCCGCCGTCCGGACCCGCTCGGCCAGCCCGCGCAGCCCGCTGCCGGCAGCGTCCAGGCGGACACCGCCCCGACCGTTGTCGATCACCATCAACTGCAGCCGTCCCCGCGTTGATCGCAGGGAGAGCGTGACGCGCTCGGCCTCACTGTGCTTGCCCGCGTTCGCCAGCAGCTCGGCCGCCGCGAAGTAGAGCATGGTCTCGACCGCGGCCGGTGGCCGGTTGGGGAGGTCCACCCAGACCTTGGTGGGTATCGCGGATCTCGCGGCCAGGGTGGTCAGGGCTGCGCCCAGACCCGCGTCCAGGGCGGGCGGATGGATGCCGCTCACCAGTTCGCGCAGCTCGCCGATGATCTCCTTCGTCTCCTGGCGTGACGTCTTCACCAGCGCCTGCGCCTGGTCGAGGTTCCCCCGGGCCAGTTGCCGCTCCACCCGGCCCAGTTGCATGCCCAGGGCCACCAGGCGGGCCTGGGCTCCGTCGTGCAGGTCGCGCTCGATCCGGCGCAGCGTCGCCGCCGCCTCGTTGATCGCGTGCGCCCTGGTCTCGGCGAGCTGCGCCAGGCGCAGGGAGGAGGTGCTCGGGCCCAGCAGGCGGGGCATCAGGTAGCGGTCGGCGATCAGCGGCAGTCGAGCGGGCCAGGGGGAGAGGAGCACGAGCAGCAGACCCGCCGCACTGACCAGTAGGGCCCGCGGCCAGCTGTCGAAGTAGAAACCGGCGATCTGGATTCCGAAGGTGTGCGAGACGCCGGCGGCGTCCACCTCGTGCTGCGGCTCCACCTTCCAGAGCAGCGGGTAGCAGAGGAACAGGACGCTGTAGGCCCACCAGCCGAACCCGAGCGCGAACTGCACGAAGCCGAGCGGGACACGGATCAGCAGGTAGGCGCAGACCTGCCAGGCGGCGGTGTCCCCCAGTTGGCGCCCCATGAACCCGGCCAGGCCCGGCGAGCGTGGCGGCTTGGGCGGTGCGACGATCCGCAGGTTCAACAGGACACGGGCCAGCCAGCGGTACAGCGAGCCCAGTGCCCGGTCGACGCGCAGCATGAGCGCCAGCATCGGCAGGAAGAGCAGACCGGCGGAAAGCAGACTGAAGAGGAAGGTGATGACCACGGCGGCGAGCCCCAGTGCGGCCAGCGGCAGGCTGAGCAGCGAGTAGAGCCGCTCCCGCCAGGAACGCGCACTCAGGTGTTCTCGTAGCAGGGGCCCCGGATCCATCCGGACAGTCTGACTCATCGTGACCTCACAGATTGCGCTTCTTGAACGAGGTGCCTGCGACCGTCAGCAACGCCGCGGCCCAGGCGAGGAGTATCAGGAAGCTCTCCACCGGTGAGTACGCGGCACCGGCGTCGTGGCCACTGCCGAGCATGGCGACGGCTCCCGCCGGCAGCGCTCCTGCGAGGTGCTCGCCGACACTTCCGCTGACCTGACTGAGCGCTACCGGAAGGACGAACTGCAGACCCGCCAGCACGGCGATCGCCGCGGCCGGGTGGCGGATCAGGGTGCCGACGGCGAGCGCGACCAGACCCGTCAGGCTCATGTAGAGGCCGAAGGAGAGCGCGGCGCGGACGGTGGCCGGATCGCCGATGCCGACGGACGCATGAGCCCGGGTGATCGAGGAGCCGATGAGGACCGCCGGCCAGGCGACGGCTTCCGCGAGCAGGAAGACCAGCAGGGCGAAGACCGTCGCCTTGGCCATCAGGACCGGGGTCCGGCGCGGGGTGGCCAGCGTGGTGGCCCGGATCATGCCGGTCGAGAACTCGGAGGCCATCAGCAGTGCGCCGAGCACGCAGATGGCCAACTGGGCGATCTGTGCCGGTGGTTGGAGAATCAGGCCGATCGTGTCGTGCTGGAAGGCGGCACGGTCGGCGGCGTTCATCGTGCTCCACTGCCCGGTGACGGTGCTGGTGGCCACCACCGTGAAGACCAGAGAGAGCAGGACCATGACACCGAGGGACCACCAGGTCGACCTCAGGGTGGCCAATTTGCTCCTCTCACTGCGCAACAGGTCGCGGAAGCCCGGGCGGTGGCCGCGGTGGCCGCAGGGGACTCGGGGGTCGGCGTGGACGGGGGCGGTGGCGGGCGGCTGGATGGCTGCGGTGCGCACGACGGCTCCTCGGGGCAGGAGGTGGGTGGGGAAGTGATGGGAGGCCAGGGGAAGGTGGGTGTCGAGGCGGACAGCGCCCGGACGCGGCCGCGTTCAGCGGGCGGCGTACTCCACGCTGCCCGCGGTGAGCCGCATGAAGGCCTCTTCGAGCAGCGCCGGCCGGGCGACCTCGGGCGTGGCCAGGTAGAGGGCCGGATCGGTGTAGCGGCGGATGAACTCGGCAGTGGGACAGTCGGCGAGGAGCCTGCCCCGGCCGATGACCAGCAGGTGGTCGGCCGTGACGGCCATCTCGTTCATCAGGTGCGAGGAGACCAGGACGGTCCGCCCCTCGGCGGCGAGCCGTTTCATCAGGGTGCGGATCCAGAGGATGCCCTCCGGGTCGAGCCCGTTGACCGGCTCGTCGAGGATGACGATCGCCGGGTCGCCGAGCAGCGCCGCGGCGATACCCAGGCGCTGGGCCATGCCGAGCGAGAAGCCGCCCGCCCGCTGCCGGCTCACCTCCCGCAGCCCGACCAGGTCGAGGACCGCCTCGACGCGGTCGGCCGACAGGCCCTGGGCCAGCGCGAGGGCCCGTAGGTGGTTGCGGGCGCTACGGCCCTGGTGGAAGGAGCGTGCGTCGAGCATCGCGCCCACCTGCGACATCGGGTCGGTGAGCTCGGGGTATGGCCGGCCGTTGATCAGCGCGTGGCCCGCGTCGGGGCGCTCCAGGCCAAGGAGCAGGCGCAGCGTGGTCGACTTGCCGGCGCCGTTGGGACCGAGGAAGCCGGTGACCCGCCCCGGCAGCACGCCGAAACTCATGTCCGTCACGACGGTCTTGCCGCCGTAGGCGCGGGTCAGGCCGATGGCCTCGATGGTGGCAGTGGCAGCGTGTGGTGTCGTCGTCGTCATGGCACCAGGGTGGCGATTCGGCCCCCCTCGGCGCACTGGCGCAGGCACCCGTCTTCGCTGCGTACCAGCACGTGCCGAGCGAGGTGGTGCCAGCACGAGTTGGCAGCTGGGGAAGCATGTGGGGCGGCCCGTCCCACGACTTCCGCCTCCGTCGGAGAGATGGACGGCATGCGGAGGCGCGTGTGCGAACTTATCGTCATCTCAGCGCGTCGCCCGTGATGGCGACCCACCTCGACTCCACTCGGAGGCAACCCCATGTCCGTTCAGGAACCGGCCGACCAGGCCGGGCCCACCGCGGCGGTACCGTCCGGCCGGTCCGCCGAGCCCTATCCGGTCCCAGGGGGTGAGGGCACGCAGGGCGTGCCGCCCCTGTTATCCCCGATCGGGTGCACGCCGACCTCGGCCCGGCCCCTCGCCCCGCCCCGGCCGCTGATCCCTCCGCCGCCCGCCCGCCCGCCCGCCCGCCGATCGGCGGCGAC
>NZ_BAAALF010000098.1:0-29209 GCF_039528135.1 Kitasatospora nipponensis
CGATGCCGACCGCGCCGCCGGCCACCAGCAGCTTCGAGGAGTTCGACTTCGAGAGCGAGACCCACCGACTCTGCCGGCTGGCGGCCGCCTTCCACGCCCCGGCCGCCGACGCCTTCGTCCAGGGCCCCGGCGCCCTCCAGAACGCCGGCTGACCCCGCCCCCACCCGCCACGGCCGCCTGTGCGGCCCCACCGACCGACCGGCCGGCGCCGGCGCGCCGGGTCATCGACGGGCGGGAACCCAGGAACCGGACGGCTCGACCTGTGAGGACACCCGCGGGGGGCCGCCCCGGAAGCAGGTGCGTCGGCGGGGGACCGGCCCGTCACGGTGCTGGGGGTACGCGGTGGCGGCACGTATCGGTTCTGCGGAGGATCTCTGGAACTGACGTTCTCTCGTCGGGGTCGTGCACTACGGTCGTGTGGTCGCGCAGATGAGTGGACGGGGGTCACTGTGGCGATCGAGCTGCCTGGCGAAGTGGTGTCGATGCTCCAGTTCATCGGGGTGAACTGGCCGAACGTCAATGAGGACAAGGTCCGCGAACTCGCTTCACACATACGTGAATTCGCGGACAGCGTGGATCGGACGCACCAGGGGGCCAGCGGCACGGTCGACGCGATGGCGGCCGACTACCAGGGCTCCTCCTACGAGGCCCTGGTGGCGAGCTGGGCGCACCTGTCGTCCAGTCACATGAGCGAACTGGTCAATGCCTGCCACACGGTGGCGACAGCACTGGACGCGGCGGCCGGCGTGATCGTGTCGATGAAGATGCAGGCGATCGGCGAACTCGTGGCGCTGGCCGTGACCTTCGCGGCCGACCAGGCGGCGGCGGTGGCCACGTTCGGCCTGGCCGAGGCGGGCATGGCGCTGATCGTCGAGGGTGCCGAGCAGATCACCGACTACCTGGAGCAGCAGCTCGAGCAGTACGTCATCGGTCAGGTGATCGAGGCGGCGATCACGCCGCTGGTGGCGGTGGTGGCCAAGGCCGTCAACGGGCTGGCGTTCTCGGCGGTCTCCGGGATCCTCGGCGTCCCGGGCGGTGCGGACGCGGGCGGGACCGGGTTCAAGATCGACCCGGCCGCGCTGGAGGACCATGCGGAGACCATGAACGGGCACGCGCAGGAGGTGGCCGGGCACGCGGAGGCACTGCGCGGCAAGTTGGCGGGGGTGGACTTCACATGAGCAACCAGATCGTCAGGGCACTGGAAGACGGCGCCAGGAAGCTCGGCAAGGCGCTCGCCGAGGACGCGGGCAAGACCGTCAAGGACTTCTACCACTCCGCCGGCGCCAAGCTGAAGACCGTGGCGAAGCGCACCGCCGAGACCGACGCCGAGCACGAAGGCGCACTGAAGAAGATCCTCCAGGACGGCAGGAACGACGAACCCCACGAGCCGCACCTGCCCGGCGAGGGCGGCGGAGGCGGCCCCGGCGGCAAGGGCGGGGGCGGCGCGGACGGCGCGGGTGCGGGCCGCAAGCAGGCCGCGAACCCGCGGGAGGCGGGGCGCACGGACGACGCGGTCTGCGAGGGCGGCGAGCCCGTCGACATGGCGACCGGCCGGATGTTCATCGACCAGGTCGACGCCTGCCTCCCCGGCTCGCTGCCGCTGCTCTTCACCCGGAACTTCGAGTCCGGTTACCAGGCGGGCCGCTGGATGGGCCCCCGCTGGGTCTGCACCTTCGACGAGCGCCTGGAGATCGACGCCGAGGGCGTGGTGCACGTGGGTGCCGACCGCCGCACCCAGGCCTACCCGCATCCCGAACCGGGCGAGGGCGTCCAGGCGAGTGCCGGAACGCGTCGCGAACTGCGCCTGGCCAGGGGTGGCTACGCCCTGTGCGACCGCTCCACCGGGCTGACCCGCGAGTTCACCGTCACCGCGGGCGGCGTCGAGGCACTGCTGACCCGGGTCCGGGACCGTTTCGGCCGCCACTACGACCTCGCCTACGACGAGCACGGCGTCCCACGGTCCATCACTCACTCCGGCGGGTACCGGCTGCTGGTCACCGTCGACAACCACCGCATCACGGCTCTGCGCCTGGCCGGTGCCGGCGAGGACGGCCACGACGCGCTGCTCCTGCGCTACGGCTACACCGACGGCCACCTCACCAGCGTCTACAACTCCTCCGGCAAACCCATGCGCTTCGCCAACGACGCGAACGGCCGCATCCTGTCCTGGACCGACCGCAACGACAGCCAGTACCTCTACCAGTACGACGCCCGCGACCGGGTCACCGACGAGGGCGGCGCCGACGGCTCGCTGCGCTTCCGCTTCACCTACGGCGCGTTCGATCCGGACACCGGCGTGAAGGTGCACACCGAGACCAACGCACTGGGCCACACGACGACCTACCACATCAACGAGCACGCCCAGGTCGTCGCCCGGATCGACCCGCTCGGCCACACCACCCGCTACGAACGCGACGCATACGACCGCCTGCTCACCGAAACCGACCCGCTGGGCCGCACCACGCGCCACGAGTACGACGGTGCGGGCGACCTGATATCCGTGATCCGCCCTGACGGCGAGCGGATCACCGCCGAGTACACCGGAACGCTCGGCCTGCTCGCCACCATCACCGAACCCGGCGGGGCCCGCTGGGAGCAGACGTACGACGACGCCGGGCGCCGTACCTCCTTCACCGACCCGCTCGGCGCCACCACCCGCTACGGCTACGACGGGCTCGGCCACCTGGCCTCCATCACCGACGCGTTGGGTGGAACGACACTCGTTCGCTGCAACGCCGCCGGGCTCCCGACCGAGGTGACCGACCCGAATGGCGCGACCACGCGCTACCAACTCGACGCCTTCGGACGCCACGTCCGCGTCACGGACCCGCTGGGCGGCGTCAGACGACTGACCTGGACCGTGGAAGGGCGTCTGACGTCCCGGGCGCTGGCGGACGGCGCCACCGAGAACTGGACCTACGACGGAGAGGGGAACCTCCTCACCCACACGGACCAGGTCGGCCGAGCCACCACGTACGAGTACACGCACTTCGAGACCGTTGCCGCCCGCACCGGACCGGACGGTGCCCGCAGGACCTTCACCCATGACGCCCACATGCGCCTGGTGGCGGTCACCGACGCCCTGGGTCAGGAATGGCAGTACCACTACGACCCCGCCGGACGGCTGGTCGCCGAGCGCGACCTCGACGGCCGGACGGTCGGCTACCAGTACGACGCCGCGGGGCAACTCACCAGCGTGACGAACGCGTTGGGCGAGCGGATCGGCTACGAGTACGACGTGCTCGGTCGGGTCAGTCGCAAGGACTCGGCCGGACGGGTCACCAGCTACGGCTACGACCCGGCCGGACACCTGATCCGTGCGGCGGGCCCTGACGCCGAGGTCGTACGAGCCGTGGACCCGGTCGGCAACGTCCTTGCCGAGACCGTCAACGGGCGCACCCTGAGCCACCACCGTGACCTGCTCGGCCGGCGGGTCCGGCGGGCCACTCCGACCGGCCACGCCAGCACCTGGACGTACGACGCAGCCGGTCGCCCCACCGGGCTGGCGACCTCCGCGGGCTCCCTCGACTTCCACTACGACGTCGCAGGCCGCGAGACGCGACGGACGGTGGACGGCCGCCTGACCCTGACGAGCGAGTGGGACGACCGCCACCGGGTGATCGGCCAGGCCGTGCGGAGCCGGTTCGCCACGTTGCAGCGGCGCGCCTTCCACTACCGGGCGGACGACCACCTGGTGGGCGTCGACCGCCAGCTCGGTGGCGACCGGACGTTCGAACTGGATGCGGCCGGGCGGATCACCGCGGCCCGGGGTGCCGACTGGAGCGAGAGCTACGCCTACGACGCCGCCGGCAACCTCACCGACGCGCGGTGGCCCGCCGGCGGATCCGCCGACGCAGCGGTCGGGCCCCGTCGCTACGCCGGTGGTCGGGTGAGCGGTGCCGGCCGGGTCCGCTACGAGTACGACACCGCGGGCCGCACCGTCCTGCGGCAGCGGACCCGGCTGTCGGCGAAGCCCGAGACCTGGCGGTACACCTGGGACGCGGAGGACCGCCTGATCGAGGTCACCGTCCCGGACGGCACCCGCTGGCGGTACCTGTACGACCCGTTCGGTCGCCGTACCGCCAAGCAGCGCCTCGCCGACGACGGCACGACCGTCGTCGAGCAGACCGACTTCACCTGGGACGGCGCGCGACTGGCCGAGCAGACCACCAGCGCCCCCTACCTGCCGGGCCCGCACACCCTCAGCTGGGACCACCGCGGCATGCGCCCGATCACCCAGACGGAGGCCATCCGACCCGAGGGCTCCGCGCCGGGCCGGGTCGACCGCCGGTTCTTCGCGGTGGTCACCGGTCCGGAGGGCACCCCGACGGAGCTGATCGACCCCGCCTCGGAAAGCGTGGCGTGGCGGGCCGTGTCCACCGTCTGGGGTCACACCACGTGGCCCGGCGACAACACGACCTACACGCCCCTGCGGTTCCCCGGCCAGTACTTCGACCCGGAGACCCGGCTCAGCTACAACCTGCACCGGTACTACGACGCCGAGACGGGCCGCTATGCCACGCCCGACCCCCTGGGACTGGCGGGGTCTGCCCACCACTACTCCTACGTGCCCAATCCGCACCGGTGGTGCGACCCGCTCGGCCTGTCACCGCACCAGGCGAGCGGCAACGGTCCGCTCTACTCGGACATCAGGCCGAACGGCCAACGCGGCCCGGCCTACGCCGAGGTGTCACCGCAGACGCTCGCGGATGCGCAGGCCGGCCTGATCGGCAGCGAGCCGGGTCGTGGTGCGCGGTGGGCCCCACCGGGCTTCGTCTCGGGGCAGCATTCGCGCGGGCACCTGATCGGGCGCCAGTTCGGCGGCGAGGGACGGGACATGCGCAACATCGTCGCCCAGGACCTCGGGAAGAACAACGGTGAGTACAGTACGGCGGAGGATGCGATCGCCAAGCACGTCCGCGACACCCAGCGGACGATCACGATGAGCGCGACACCGTTGTACCTCAACGGGGGCGACGTGCCCAGTCACATCAGACTCGAAGCAGTCGACGACTTCGGCTGGAGCTTCGACCAGACAATCGACAACTTCTGAGGTCGCCCGGATCATGACCCCGCTCGAACAACTCGTCGCGCTCTGCCCACCGCCGGCCGTGGTAGCGGTGCCCGAGCCGCCATCGGGCACGCTCGGCACTCCGCTCACCGGTTTGGTGGTGCCGCCGAGCCACCTGGCTCTGAACGCCCGCTACGGAGCCGGCGAGTTCGACGAGTTCGTCGTCGTCTACGCGTTGGACTGGTCGAACAGGTACCTGGACCTCGGACGCCGCACCGCGGAATCGTCGGCAGCCCTGGCCGGCCGAGAGCTGCCCGCGCTGCGGGCCCTGCTCGCGGAGTACGACAGGCGCCCGGAGGAGCTGATCCACTGGGCCAGCACCCACAACGGCGACTCGTTCTTCTGGGTGCCCACCGGTGAACCCGACGCCTGGCCGACGGTGCTGGTCTCGGCACGCCAGTTCGATCAGGAGATCCTGACCGGTGACTCGCCCACCGTCCTGCTCGGCCTCCTCAGCGGCGCGATCCGGTCGCACATCCTCCCGGACGACTTTCCCGGGCCGGACCCCGCCTTCGAGCTACTGCGGTGACCACCGGAGCACAGTGACCGCCACCCGTGGAGGTCCGGGATCCGTCGACCACCGAGGTCGGAGGGCGCGAGGACGTCCACTTCCCGTCAACGCGAGCGCCCGAGTGGACGCGTATGGTCATCCGTATGCGACTCAGTACCGTGATCCTCCCCATCCACCGGTGGGGCGAGGGTCAGAAGATCTGGCGGCGGGCCGAGGACCTCGGGTTCCACGCCGCCTACACCTACGACCACCTCTCCTGGCGCAGCTTCCGGGAGGAGGCGTGGTTCGGGGCGGTTCCCACGCTGACGGCGGCGGCGACGGCCACCGAGCGGATCCGGCTGGGCACGCTGGTCACCTCGCCGAACTTCCGGCACCCGGTGACGCTGGCGAAGGAGCTGGTCTCGCTGGACGACGTCAGCGCTGGGCGGCTGACGGTGGGGGTCGGGGTGGGCGGGGCCGGGTTCGACGCGACGGCGCTGGGGCAGCAGGCCTGGACGCCGCGGGAGCGGGCGGACCGGTTCGACGAGTTCCTGCCGCTGTTGGACCGGCTGCTGACCGAGCCCGCCACCACCAGCGAGGGCCGGTACTACTCGGCCGTCGAGGCCCGGAACATCCCCGGCTGCGTGCAGCGGCCGCGCGTGCCGTTCTACGTCGCGGCGACCGGGCCGCGCGGGCTGCGGCTGGCGGCGGAGCACGGGCAGGGGTGGGTGACGTACGGCGACCCTCGCGGTCCGGCCGACGTGCCGGTCGCGCAGGCACCGGACGTGATCGCAGCGCAGCTCGGGAAGCTGGCCACCGCCTGCGAGGCGCACGGGCGGGATGTCGCCGAGCTGGAGAAGGTCCTGCTCCAGGGCTCCACCGCCGAGAAGCCGCTCACCTCACTGGGCGCCTTCGTCGACTGGGCCGGTACCTACCGGGAGCTCGGCATCACCGAGCTGGTGATCCACTGGCCGGTTCCGGAGTCGATCTTCGCGAACGACCTTGCCGTCTTCGAGCGGATCGCGACCGAGGGTCTGGCCCAGCTCGGCTGACGGATGGAGGGGCGCTGTCGCGAGGGCGGACGGCCCGGACGCTCGGGGGTCCGCGGTACCGGGTCGTGGGCGGACGACCATACGTCGCCGGGATCGGCGACGTATGGCGGCCGGCCGCGACCGAGGGGGCGGGCGCACCGGATCGTGGTCCGTGAGGGGATGTCAGGAGGAGATCTCGACGGTGACCGTGAAGGTCTGCTGGTCGGGTGCGCACGGCTTGGCCTCGCCGCAGCTGCTCCGCTGGGCGGTCAGCTGGACGGAGCCGGCGGCCCGGGCGACGAAGGCACCGGAGACCGTGCCGCAGCCGGCACCGGGGCGGCAGGTCGGCGCGGTGGAGGGGGAGGGCGCGGCGGCGGTGGGTTCGAGGAGACCCGGTGCCGAGCTGGTGGCCTGGGACCAGTAGGTGCTGTGCAGCTCGACGCGGACGGTCGCGCCGACGCCGAGCCGGACCGTGGTGTGGTCGGCGTGCTCGTCCAGGACGACGGGCGCGGCCTGGCTCGCGGATACGGCCGGGCCGGGGGCGGATGAGCCGGTGACCTGCGAGCCGCAGGCGGTCAGGGCGGCGGTCCCGAGCAGGGCGCCGCAGACGAGGGCGACGGCTCTCCGCAGTGGGGTGGACTTCATGGGGGGCTCCATTTCCTCGGCGGCCGGTGGGGATGGGACGTGGTGGCGGTCCGATCGGATCCCGGCCGGTGCCGGAGAGCGACATCGGGGTGGACCTGGAGAGGCCCACCCCGATGCCGTCAGGCGGGTGACGTCAGGAGACGGTCACGTCAGGAGACGGTCACGTCGTCGTAGTAGGTGTAGGTCGCGTCGCCCGGGTAGTTGTCGTCGACGTTGGTCAGGGTCAGGGTGTAGCTGTGGCCGGGGGTGATGCTGCCGCTCGCGGTCTTCCAGCCGGCGCCCAGGGTGCAGGTCTTGGCGAGGACGGTCGCGGTGGTCCCGGTGGTGTTGTCCTTGAGGGTCGCCGTCGCCCAGTCGTACTGCACGGTGTCGTTGCAGGTGACGTCGTAGGCGAAGGTGACCTTCGAGCTGCCGGTCGGGGCGGTGAAGGTCTGGCTGGCCGAGGAGGTGGCGGTCGGGTTGGCGGAGCCGATCAGCGCGCCGTAGCTGCCGCTGTGCGCGGCGGCGGCGGTGGCGCTGGTGGTGCCGGTGGCCGTCCAGCCGCTCAGGCTGCCGGTCTCGAAGCCGCCGTTGGTGACGCCGCCGCCGGTGACCACGGAGCTGACCGTCCAGGTGAAGGTGGTCGAGCCGGTGGCGCCGGTGGTGTCCTTGGCGGTGACGGTGGTGCTGGAGGTGCCCGCCGTGGTCACGGTGCCGGAGATCAGACCGCTGGCGCTGATCGACAGGCCGGCCGGCAGGCCGGTGGCCGAGTAGGTGAGCGTCTGGCCGGAGGCCGAGTCGGTGGCCTGTGCCTGGAGCGAGACCGCGGTGTTGACGGTGCTGCTCTGGTTGCCCGGGTTCGTCACCGTGACGGCGTTGCCGTGGGTGAGGATCGCGTGCGAGATCGCGCAGGAGTTGGTGTCGTTGGACCAGCTGGCCTGCTCGGCGTAGGTGCCGAAGGAGCCGAAGCTGACGTTGGCCGCGCCGCCGGTGGTGCCGGGCTTGAGCCAGGCGCACTCGTCGGAGTTCTCCTGGCCGTTGTAGGAGCTGCCGGAGACGTGGTTGGTCCAGCCGCCCGCCGGGTTCTGGTCGGACATCATCTCGTGCCACTCGTGGCCGAGCGTCATCGTCCAGCCGTCGAGGGTGCCGGGCGAGTTGACGAAGCCGACGCCGCAGTTGGCACCCTGGTCGATGTTGTACGGCTGGTTGCTGAACGCGATGTCGCCGTAGGAGGAGGACGCCGCCCCACCGGTCAGGGTGGTGTCGCCGTTCCAGTCGTGCCAGGCGCAGTACCCGGTGCTCGGGTTCTGGTAGTCGTCCGGGTTGGTGCCGTGCGGCGACAGGATGATGTAGTACGCGTCGCGGTTCGCGGCGGCCGTGGTGTTGCCGAAGTGGGCGGCCGCGTTGACGGCCTCCACACCGAGCTGGTGACCGGTGGCCGAGGCGGGGGAGGCGGCCGCGTTGTCGTACCAGACGCCGGAGAGCACGCCGCCGCTCTGGTACGGGACGAAGTTCGCGTTCGCCGGGCAGCTCGTGGCGCCGGCGACCACGCTCGGGCCGTCGCACCACTGGGTGAGGTCGGCCGACCAGGTCTCGCCGTTGGTGCCGATGCCCTTGAACATCTGCTGGGTGGCGCCGGCCGCGCCGGCCGAGTCACCGGAGAACTTCGCGTTGCCGTTGGCGTCGGTGCTCTGGGTGCCCCACTGGCTGCCGTAGAACACCAGGTAGACCTTGGAGTGCCCGCTCTGGACACCGATGCCGTCGACACCGCCGCCGTAGGACAGCGTCTGCTGGCCGGTGGCCGCCGCGTGCAGCTGGTTCGCGAGGCGGTCGCGCTTGGTGGCCGCGTACTGCTTCATGCCCGGGATCGTGCTGCGGTTCAGCGCGGGGCTGTAGGGGTTGAACTCGTTGCTGATGCCGGACGAGTTGGCCACCGCGCCGTGGTGGGCCTGGCCCGACACGACCGGGGTGTTGACGGTGGAGGCCTGGGCCGGGGCCGCGACGGCGGCGAGGCCGGCGGTCGCGAGGGCCAGCGAGGCGATGCCGGTGACTGCCACCAGCCGCCTGCGGGGAACTGTGGGGGAACCGCCCATGGGTGAGGGAGCCTCTCTCAATGACCGTCCGCGTGCCGGTGGGCACGACGGACCGTCGCTTGCCTGGACAGGGACAGACGGCAGGGCACGGGCGGTCGGAGTGACCGCGCGATCGAGCGCGTGCAGAATCCCGAGCGAACCCCGTGTCGGACCAGGAAAAATGACGACTCGTCATCTTGTGGGGCTGGTCCGCCGTCTGCGGGCTGAAGCAAAGCAGAGACCTTGATCGGCGGTCAATGGGCTGACGCAGGAAATTCCCAGGATTGACGTATGCCCAGCTCAGGGGCGGTGGGTTGAGGGTTGTGCAACGCGCGTAGCAATAAACTGTATTGATTTCGGCTGCTCTGTTGAACGGCTTTCAAGAGGTATTGACCAATTATTTTTTGCTGTTTCTTGGGAGTTTCGGGCCGTCCGCGGGCGGCGGTCCGGAAAGGAACGGCGTCGGTGCGTGTGGCGGCCCGGGGCCGGTCGCCGGTCACGGGAGGGGCCCGTTCGGCGCGGGTCGTGGCGGTCCACCACGCGCGGCCCGCGCGGTGATAGGACGTCAGCTGACCCGTCCGCGTGCCCGGATCCCCCCAGGAGGCAGGCCCGCCATGAACGCCATCGACCGTCGTCACTTCCTGCGGTTGGCCGGCGGCACCGCGGCCGTCGCCGCGCTGACGGGCAGCATCGCCCGCGCCGCCGAGCTCCCGGCCGGCCGGCGCACCGGCTCGCTGCGGGACGTCGAGCACATCGTCGTGCTGATGCAGGAGAACCGCTCGTTCGACCACTACTTCGGCACCCTGCGCGGCGTGCGCGGCTTCGGCGACCCGCGGCCGGTGACGCTGCCCGGCGGGAAGCCGGTCTGGTACCAGGGGGACGGGACGAAGGACGTGCTGCCCTTCCGCCCGGCGGCCGACGACCTCGGCCTGCGGTTCCTGGCGGACCTGCCGCACGACTGGAACAGCGGCCACCGGGCCCGCAACGGGGGCCGCTACGACCAGTGGGTGCCGGCCAAGTCCGCCGCCACGATGGCCTACCTCACCCGCGAGGACATCCCGTTCCACTACGCGCTGGCCGACGCGTTCACGATCTGCGACGCCTACCACTGCTCGCTGACCGGCCCCACCGACCCGAACCGCTACTACCTGTGGTCCGGCTTCACCGGCAACGACGGCAGCGGCGGCGGCCCGGTGCTCGACAACGCGGCGGCCGGCTACTCCTGGACCACCTACCCGGAGCGCCTGGAGCGGGCCGGCGTCTCCTGGAAGATCTACCAGGACGTCGGCAACGGGCTGGACGCGGCGGGTGACTGGGGCTGGCTGGAGGACGCGTACCGCGGCAACTACGGCGACAACTCGCTGCTGCACTTCCGCCAGTACCGCGACGCCGAGCCCGGTGACCCGCTCTACGACCGGGCGCGCACCGGCACCGACGTCCGGGCCGGCGAGGGCCTCTTCGACCGGCTGAGGGCCGACGTGCAGGCCGGGACGCTGCCGCAGGTCTCCTGGATCGTGGCTCCCGAGGCGTTCACCGAACACCCCAACTGGCCTGCCAACTACGGCGCCTGGTACGTCGCGCAGGTCCTGGACGCGCTGACCTCGAACCCCGCGGTGTGGGGCGGGACCGCGCTGTTCCTCACCTACGACGAGAACGACGGCTTCTTCGACCACCTCGTGCCGCCCTACCCGCCGGCCTCGCCGGACCAGGGCCGCTCCACCGTCGACGTCACCGGGGAGCTCTTCGCCCCGGGCGCCGGTGACTCCCGCACCGCGGGGCCCTACGGCCTGGGCCAGCGGGTCCCGATGCTGGTGGTCTCGCCGTGGAGCACGGGCGGCTCGGTCTGCTCGCAGACCTTCGACCACACCTCGGTCGTGCAGTTCATCGAGCGCCGCTTCGGGGTGCACGAGCCGAACATCTCGCCCTGGCGGCGCGCGGTCTGCGGGGACCTGACCGCGGCCTTCGACTTCGGCCGGGCCGACGCCGCGGTGCCCCGGCTGCCCGACACCAGCGGCTACCGGCCGCCGAGCGCCGACCGCCACCCCGACTTCCGGCCGGAGCCGCCGGCCGACCCCGCGCTGCCGCAGCAGGAGCGCGGGGTGCGTCCGGCCCGCCCGCTGCCCTACGACCTGGCCGTCGACGGGCACGGCGGCGCGGACGGCGGGCTGGGGATCGACTTCACCAACCTCGGCACGGCCGGCGCGCACTTCCTGGTGACGTCCGCGACCCGGCCGGGCGGACCGTGGACGTACACGGTGGAGGCGGGCCGGCAGCTCTCCGACGCCTGGCGCACCGGCGACGACACCGCCGGTGGCGGCAGTGGTGGCGCCGGCGGCCAGGGCGCCTACCAGGTCACCGTGCACGGTCCGAACGGCTTCCTGCGCGAGTTCCGCGGCGGGCCCGCCGGTGCCGGGCCCGAACTGAGTGCCCGGCACGACGGCAGCGGCGGCGGGGACGCCGGGCAGCTACAGGTGAGCCTGGTCAACAACGGCACCACGACGGTGCGCCTGACCGTCACGGACGCCTACGGCGGGGAGCCGGCGGCCTACCGACTGCGGGCCGGCGCCACCGTGCTGCACACCGCCCGGCTCGGGAGCAGCCACGGCTGGTACGACCTGTCCGTCGGCTCCGAGCAGGACCCCGACTTCCTGCGCCGGCTGACCGGCCACGTGGAGACCGGGCGGGCCAGCACCAGCGACCCGGCGCTCTCCCCGGCCTGAGGCGGCGCAGGCCACCGATCCCGGGCTGGGGCGGTCCGGGGCCCGTGCGGCCGGGGTGGGGCCCATTGCGGTTCGATCACGGTGTGTCCGATTAGTGAAGCATGGCCGGAGTGGTGACGGATTGCCGCGTTGAGGCGGCGGCCGACGATCTCTCATAATTCCTGCTGACTGGCCGTACCACCGTCGACCGCTTCCGGGGTGCGGGTCAGGTCGGCTCTGCCGCGTGAGCGCGGTTCGTTCTCTGCTCCTTGGGGGGAGTCCCTTGTCCGCGCCCGACCCTGCCGCCGACCCCGCGCCGCCGCTCGTCGCCCCTGACGCCGTGGCAGCACCCGTGCCCGCGCCCCAACCCGTCTCCGCGCCGGAACCCGAGCTCGCGCCGCAGGCCGGGGCGCAGCCCCAGCTGCCGCCACCCGGGCCGCAGCCCCAGCTGCCGCAGCCCGGACTGCCCTTCGCACCGGAGTTCGCGCCGCAGCCCGCCCGGCGCCGGCCGCGCGCGCTGACCGTCACGCTGGCCACCCTCGGCCTGCTCGCCGTCACCGCGGCCAGCGCCACCGTGACCGTGGCGGTCGGCAAGCCCGACCACGTCCGCACGGCCGCCGCCCCGGCGGTGGCCACCCCGACCGCGACCGCCTCGCCGTCCGCCGCCGCGACGCCGTCGCCCGCGCCGACCAGCGCGGCGCCGGTCCCGTTGCCCAGCCTCACCCTGGCGCCCGCGCCGAGCAGCACCGTGCACGGCACGGTGAGCGGCAGCACCCACGGCGGTGACCTGCGGTACTTCCTGGTGCCGATCCCCGACGGCGGCGAGTCCTACGGTTCGCCGGACGGGACCGCCCTCACCATGGACGACCTGGCCAAGGAGTACAGCAAGTCCACGGACATCGCGGGCATCCTGGCCTCGTACAGCTACAAGGAGGCCGCCGACCGCCAGTACCGGACGGCGGACGGCCAGATGGAGGTCACCTCCCGGCTGATGCGCTTCGCCACCCGCGACGACGCCCGGCAGTTCGCCCAGGCCGCCACCTTCTCCAAGGGCGATCCGGTCGACGTGGCCGGTGACGGCGAGGCCAAGGGCTATGTCTTCAAGCCCGAACAGCAGGCCTTCACGGGTGAGTTGATCGGGGTCTCGTACGTCGGCGACGTCGAGTACGAGGTGACCGTCGACGTGAAGGGCGACCCGGACAAGGCGCTGCTCGCCGACGCGATGAAGCGCCAGCGCGATCGGCTGGCCACCGGTGGCTGAGCCCGCGGACGTCAGCGGTCCGCCCCCGACCTCCCCTTCTCCCGCGCTGGAGCGCTCCGTGAGTTCCGAACCCCCGCAGCCCCCGGCGGCGCCCGAGACGCCGGCCGCCGACGAAGCGCCGGTGCAGGCGCCGGCCGCTGCCGAGCCGGTCGCCGTCGAGCCGCCGGTCCCCGTCGAGCCGGTCGCCGAACCGGCCTTCGGCGCACCGTCGTTCCCGGCTCAGCCCCTCCCCGCCCAGCCCCTCCCCGCCCAGCCGTTCGCGGCGCCGCCGTTCGGCGCGCCCGCGGGCTACGGGTGGCCGGCGGCCGAAGCCGTTGACGACCGGCGGCCGGTGCGCGGTTCGCGCACCCTCCTGCTGCTGGTCGCCGCCCTGCTGCTGGGCCCGCTGGTCGGCGGCGGCATCGGGTACGCCATCCAGGCGCAGCGCCCGCCGACCCCGCTGCCGCCGCTCCAGCCGGTGGCCCAACCGCAGTACCCGGCGGGCGCGTTGAGCCCGCAGGCCGCGGCCGCCGCGCTGCCCGCGCCGCTCTCCATCGACGGCGACCTGCGCAAGCTGCTGCTCGCCAAGCCGGCCGACGCCCAGGACGAGGACGGCAACGCCAGCGGTGCCACCCCCGGAGGCTGGGAGACCGTCGGCGAGATGGCCCGGGAGCGCGGCGACTCGGCCACCGAGTTCGAGGACCTGCTCGACGCCGGGCTGCGCCGCACCGCGATGACCGGCTGGCGCAAGGGCGACATCGACTACCGCATCGAGCTGATCCAGTACTTCTCGGCGGACGCCCGCTCGGCCTACGAGGCCATGGACCAAGCCCACGTCCGCAACCCGCAGTCGGTCCCCTTCGCCGACGGGATGCAGGGCTCCTACTGGGCCGATCCGAAGCAACGGACGTACGTGCAGACCAATCTGAAGTTCTACTACGGGGGAGCCAAGACCCGTCGAGGTGACGTTCTGGTGAGCGTGGAGATCTACTCCCCGAACCCGGTGAACGCCGACGAGGCCCGTGACCTCGCCAAGCAGCAGTGGGAGCGACTGGGATGAGCGACCTCGACACCAACGCGACGGCACCCGACCCGGCGCCCGCGCCCGACTCCGTGCCCGCGCCCGCGCCGTCACCCGCGCCCGCGACGGCACCCGCGCCCGCGCCGTCACCCGCGCCCGCGCCGGCACCCGCGCCCGTGGCAGCACCCGCGCCCGACTTCGCGACCGTGCCCGCGCCCGTGGCAGCACCCGCGCCCGCCCCCCGCTCACGCCGCGCGCTGCGCGTCACCGCCGCGGTGGCGGCCGCCGTGCTGGCCGGCGTGGGGATCGGCGTAGGCATCATCAAGGTGAAGTACGGCGACCCGGCCCCGGTCGCCGCCCCCGCACCCGCCGCCGTGCCGTCCGCCGCGCCCAGCACGGCGCAGCCGTACGGCGCGTCCTCGAACGGCGTGCACTTCGGCTCGCTGCTCGACCTGCTGCTGCCGCTGCCGGCCGGCTACCGGCTCGGTCCGGACGACGGCCTCGACGGCAACGACACCGCGCTGACGGCCGCCCAGCTCAGTGCCGAGATCGACGACGAGACCAGCGACCTGCCCAAGGACCAGCGCAACGCGACCAAGGACGAGCTCCGGTCGCTGGGCATGAGGGCGGCCGGTGTCCGCAGCTACCGCACGGCCGACGCGAAGATGGTCGTGACGCTGCGGCTCCTGCAGTTCAACCAGAACTCGGTCCGGGCGTTCAACGCCTTCACCGGGGCCCTGGGCGCCGACTCCGGCCTGAACCGGCAGGGGCCGGAGGTGCCCGGTCACACCGACGCCCGCTGCTTCCTGCCGGCAGAGGATCCGGGGGAGCCGATCGACGTCATGCTCTGCTCGGGCGCGGTGGGCGACCTGCTGGTGACCATGCGCGTCGAGGGGGTCGCGCCGCTGCCGAAGAGCGAGGCCGTGTCCATCTTCCGTCAGCAGCTGGAGCGGCTGGCACTTCCCGGAGCGTCCGTATGAGCGACCAGACCGACCAGACCGACCAGTCCGAGCCGACCGCCCCCGCGGAGCCGACCGTCCCCGCCGAGGCGCCCGCCGTCCCCGCCGAGGCGCCCGCGGCCCCCGCCGCCCCCGCCGCTCCCGCGTCCGCCGACATCTGGACGCTGCCGCCCGCGCCCGGCGCCCCGGCGGCCCCCCAGGCCACCCCCTGGGCCGTGCCCCCCGTCACCCGCCCGCCGCGCCGCCGCCCGCGGATCGCTTCGGTGGTCCGCTGGAGCACGGCCGTGCTGGTGCTGGCGGCCACCGCGATGGCCACCGCCTTCGCGGTGACCACGCCGGAGCGCACCCGGATCCCCGGCCTGGCCACGCCCAACGACGGCCGCTACGCCTTCCCTGCGCTGACGCTGCCCCAGCTCCCGGCCGGGCAGCCGTCGCCGGCCGCCTCCGCCGCGGAGCACCGCCACTTCGCCGACCTGCGCCAACTGATCCTGCCCGCCCCCAGGGAGGCGCTCACCGCGCCCGGCGGCGCGTCGGCCTCGATCGGCTCCGTCGCGGTGCCGCCCGGCGGACCGCAGGCCCCGGCCTCGCCGGCCGCCGCCGCCCCGGCGCCGTCCGGCTCCGGCTCCGCCGCCGCGTCGGCCGCCGCCGCCCCGGTCGGCCCGCCGGCCGCCCCCTGGGTCCCGTGCGCCGACTACGCCAAGCTCTACCAGGACGCCGACCACATGCCGGTGATGCTGACCTCCGACGCCTGCCGGGCGGCCACCACCCGGGTGTGGACCGCCAAGGACGGCACCCGCACCGAGATCTGGCTGCTGCGGTTCGGTTCGAAGGATGAGGGCCGCCGCTTCTACGACGACGCGGTCTCCGCCGGGAACCCGACGGCGATCGCCAAGCCGGTCACCGCGGTCAACGACTTCACCTTCAGCCACGACGTCGCGGCCTACAGTCGCAGTACCGACGAGAAGGTGGCGCAGCAGCCGGTCGGCCGGGTCGCCTACCTCGCCGAGGGCGACGTGGTGGTCACCGTGCTGATGACCAACTCCAACGGCGTGCCGAGCCAGGCGTACCGCCAGGTGGTCTGCCTGCAGTCGGACCTGCTGGGCTGACCGCGCGTCACCCGTGCCGAGAGCCCCGGCGACCCCTTAGGGGTCGCCGGGGCCCACGTCATCCCGCCGGACGACAAAGGCCGCCCGTGCGGCCCACTCCCGGCGGACGGCGCAGCCGCTAGGTTCGAGCGGTGCCCACTGCTCCCCCCGTCATCAGAACGGACTCCCTGACCAAGCGCTATCCCGCGGTCACCGCTCTCGACCAGCTCACCATCGAGGTGCAGCCGGGAGTGGTGGGCCTGGTGGGAGCCAACGGAGCGGGCAAGTCCACCCTCATCAAGATCCTGCTCGGGCTGGCCCCGGCCACCTCCGGCGGCGGCGAGGTGCTCGGACTGGACATCGCCACCGAGGGCTCCGCGATCCGCGAGCGGGTCGGTTACATGCCCGAGCACGACTGCCTGCCACCGGACGTGTCGGCCACCGAGTTCGTGGTCCACATGGCGCGGATGGCCGGACTGCCGGCCTCGGCCGCCCGCGAGCGCACCGCCGACACGCTGCGCCACGTCGGCCTGTACGAGGAGCGCTACCGCCCGATGGGCGGCTACTCGACCGGCATGAAGCAGCGCGTGAAGCTCGCCCAGGCGCTCGTCCACGACCCGCGCCTGGTCCTGCTGGACGAGCCGACCAACGGCCTCGACCCGGCCGGCCGGGACGAGATGCTCGGGCTGATCCGCCGCGTGCACAGTGACTTCGGCATCTCGGTGCTGGTCACCACCCACCTGCTCGGCGAGCTGGAGCGCACCTGCGACCACCTGGTGGTGATCGACGGCGGCAAGCTGCTGCGCTCCTCCTCGACCGCCTCCTTCACCGAGGCCACCCAGCTGCTGGCCGTCGAGGTGACGGACCGTCCGGACGACGAGCGGCCCGCCGACGCGGAAGGCTCCACCGGCGCACCCGGCCCCGGCCACCTCGACCCGGACCGGGCGGTCCGCGAGCGGCTGACCGCCGCCGGCCTGCGGGTCGCCTCCGAGGGCTCGCACGTGCTGCTGGTGGAGATCGCCGGCGACGACACCTACGACACCATCCGCGACACCGTCGCCGCGCTCGGCCTCGGCCTGGTGCGCCTCGAGCAGCGCCGCCACCGGGTCGCCGAGATCTTCACCCAGGAGGAGGCGGCCGATGAGTACGTCAGCTGAGACCGGGGCCGCGCGGCCCGACGGGGTCATCCACGACATCGGCTACCGCGGTTACCAGGGCCCCCGGCTGGGCCGTGGCTACGCGACCCGCTCGCTCTACACCCAGAGCCTGCGCGCCGCGTTCGGCCTGGGCCGCTCGGCCAAGTCCAAGGTGCTGCCGATGCTGGTGCTGGCGGGGATCGTGCTGCCGGCCGCGCTCATGGTGGCGATGGCCATCCAGCAGCAGGGCACCGAACTGCCCACCGACTACCCGCAGTACCTCAACCGCATCGGCCTGCTCATGGCGGAGATCTTCGTGGCCGCGCAGGCCCCGGTGCTGCTCTCGCGGGACCTGCGGTTCTCGCTGGTGCCGCTCTACTTCTCCCGTCCGATCACCCGCGGCGACTACGTGCGGGCCAAGGGCGCGGCGATGGTGACCGCCCTGTCGGTCGTCATGGCGCTGCCGCTGCTGGTGCTCTACGCCGGGGCGCTGCTGGCCGGGTTCGACTTCGCCCACAACACCGGGCACCTGGCGATCGGCCTGCTCGCCGCCGTCCTGCAGGCCGTGGTGCTGTCCGCGATCGGCCTGCTGATCGCCGCCGCCACGCCCCGGCGCGGGTTCGGCGTGGCGGCGATCATGGCGGTGCTGGTGGTCACCTCGGGGGTCTCCACCGTGCTGGCCGGCCTGCACGACGGCCTGGACAGCGCGAGCTGGTCCTACCTGCTGGCGCCCAGCCGGGCGGTCCAGTACTTCGTCAACGAGGTCTGCGGCCTGGTCAGCTCGGACCGCTTCTCGGAGATCATCGGCACGCCGGGAACGCTCGGCACGGTGGCCTTCGGCCTGGAGATCGTCGCCCTGCCGGCCGCCGCCTACGTGCTGCTGCTGCGCCGCTACCGGAAGATCTGAGGGGTCGTCATGGCCGTCATCACCATCGACGGGGTCTCCCGCTGGTTCGGCAACGTGGTCGCCGTCAACGACGTCTCGATGTCGATCGGCCCGGGGATCACCGGTCTGCTCGGTCCCAACGGGGCCGGCAAGTCCACCCTGATCCACCTGATGGGCGGCTTCCTGTCGCCCTCCGCCGGCACAGTCACCCTCGACGGTGCGCCGATCTGGCGCAACCAGCAGGTCTACCGGCAGATCGGCCTGGTCCCCGAGCGGGAGGCCATGTACGACTTCCTGACCGGCTGGGAGTTCGTGCTCGCCAACGCCGAGCTGCACGGTCTGCCCGACCCGGGCGCGGCCGCCTCCCGGGCGCTGGCGCTGGTGGAGATGGACCACGCCCAGGAGCGCCGCACCGGGACCTACTCCAAGGGCATGAAGCAGCGGGTCAAGATGGCCTCCGCGCTGGTCCACGACCCGGCCGTGCTGCTGCTGGACGAGCCGTTCAACGGGATGGACCCGCGCCAGCGCCTGCAGCTGATGGAGCTGCTGCGCCGCTTCGGCGCCGAGGGGCGCACCGTGCTCTTCTCCTCGCACATCCTGGAGGAGGTGGAGCAGCTGGCCCGGCACATCGAGGTGGTGGTGGCCGGCCGGCACGCGGCCTCCGGGGACTTCCGCCGGATCCGCCGGCTGATGACCAACCGGCCGCACCGCTACCTGGTCCGCTCCAGCGACGACCGCCGGCTCGCCGCCGCGCTGATCGCGGACGCCAGCACCGCCGGGATCGAGCTGGACCACAAGGAGCGCGCCCTGCGGATCCAGGCGGTCGACTTCGCGGGCTTCACCACCCTGCTGCCCCGGGTCGCCCGGGAGGCCGGGATCCGGCTGTACACCGTCTCCCCGGCCGACGAGTCGCTGGAGAGCGTCTTCTCCTACCTCGTCAACTCCTGAGCCACCGGCTCTCCCGCACCATGCTCGTCGAACTCGAAAGGCTGACACCGTGAACCTGACCGTGGCCCGGCTGACCGTACGCGGTCTGCTCGGCGGCCGGCGGGGCCTGCTGCTGCTGGTCGTGCCGGCCCTGCTGCTGGTGATCTCCGTGGTCGCGCGCGGCTCGAGCGGCGACAGCGACCATGTCGGCATCGTGCTGGGCACCCTGGGGCTCGGCACGTTGGTCCCGCTGCTGGGCCTGGTGGTGGGCACCGGGGCGATCGGCGCCGAGATCGACGACGGCTCGATCGTCTACCTGCTGGCCAAGCCGCTGCCCCGCTGGAAGATCATCACCAGCAAGCTGGTGGTGGCGGTGCTCGCCAGCTGGCTCTTCGCCGCCGTGCCGACCCTGCTGGCCGGCCTGGTGCTGGCGGGCACCCGCGACGGTCTGGCCCTGGGCTACACGGTGGGCACCCTGGTGGCCTGCACCGCGTACAGCGCGCTCTTCCTGCTGCTGGGCGTGGTCACCCGCAACGCCGTGGTGGTGGGCCTGGCCTACGCGCTGGTCTGGGAGAGCCTGATCGGCAACTTCGTCAAGGGCGCCAGGACGCTGAGCATCCAGCAGTGGGGTCTGTCGGTGGCCCGGTCGATCGCCGCCGACGGGGCGGTCACCGCGGACGTGGCCCTCGGCGTGGCCGTCCCGCTGCTGCTGGTGGTCACGGTCGCGGCCACCGTGCTGGCCTCGGTCAAGCTGGCCGGCCTGACCCTCGCCTCGGACGACTAGGCCCTCCGGGTCCGGCCCCCGCGGGCGACCGGCCCCGACCGCCGGCTACAGCGTGCGGTTGCGGCCGGCGCCCCAGCCGGCGAGGGCCGCGGCGCCCGCCAGGAGCAGCAGCAGGACCAGCACCGGCGTCCAGCTGCCGGTGAGCTGGTGCAGGGCGCCGCCGCCGACCGGGCCCAGTGCCGCGATCAGGTAGCCGACCGCCTGGCTCATCGAGCCGAGCCGGGCCGCACCCGCCGCGCTGTCGGTGCGCAGCACGATGAAGGCGATCGCCAGGCCCAGCGAGCCGCCCTGGGCCACCCCGAGGACCGCCGCCGCGACCCAGGCGCCGGAGACCGGGGCGAGCAGCAGGCCGCTGACGCCGACCGCGTTCAGCGCGGCCATCAGCACCGCCAGCGCGCGCTGGTTGGTCATCCGGCCGGCCAGCAGCGGCACCAGGAAGGCGCCGACCACCTGGACCAGGTTGCTGAAGGCGAAGACCAGGCCGGCCTCGTCGCGGCTCATCCCGTGGTCGGCCAGGATCGTCGGCAGCCAGGCGACCAGGGTGTAGACCATCAGCGAGGAGATGCCCATGAAGAGGCTGATCTGCCAGGCCAGCGGCGTGCGCCACAGCCCGGGGATCGACGGGCCGGCGGCCGGCACGAGGGGCGCGAGCGACGCGGTCCGCGGCTGCGGCAGGACCGCCGCCCGCGCCTGACGGCCGCGCAGCACCTGCGGCAGCCAGGCCACCGCCGCGACCAGCGCGAGCAGCGACCAGGCGCTCAGCGAGGCCCGCCACCCGCCGCCCAGCACGTGCTCCAGCGGGACCGAGGTCCCGGCCGCCAGCGTGGCGCCGACCAGCATGGTGGTCGAGTAGACCCCGGTCATCGCCGCCGCCCGCTGCGGGAACTCGCGCTTCACCAGCCCGGGCATCGAGACGTTGAGCACCGCGATGGCCACCCCGATCACCACGCAGCCCGCGTACAGCGCCGCCACCGACGGCAGCACCCGCACCAGCACCCCGGCGCCCAGCACCAGCACCGCGCCGAGCACCACCCGCTCGGTGCCGAAGCGCCGGGTCAGCCGCGGGGTCAGCGGCGCCCCGACGCCCTGGAAGAGCACCGGCACGGTGGTGATCAGCCCGCTGGCGGTGGCCGAGAGCCCGAAGGTCCGCTGGATCTCGCCGACCATCGGGGAGATGGCGGCCAGGCAGGCCCGCATGTTCAGGGCGACCAGCAGGATCCCGGTCAGCAGCAGGACCGGGTGGGCCAGTCTGGTGCGGACGGGGGCGAGCGGCGTCCGCAGCGGCTGCTGGGCACGGGTCAGGGACATGGTGGTGGTGCGCTTTCTCAAGGGGGAGGCAGGGGAGGCGGGGCGCACCCGTCGCGGACGGGGCGCGGACGACCGCGTCCGTTACTTGCGGGCGGCGAACTCGGCGAGCAGCTGCTCGACCGCCGCGGTCGGCTCGGCCAGCAGGGCGCGACACGCGGCCTCGGCCCGCTCGGGGTCGCCGCTCTCGATGGCGTCGACCAGCGCCGCGTGGGTGGCCACGACCACCTCGGGCATCTCGTGGTCGCCGAAGGCGGCCCGCATCGACTCGCGCACCGAGGCCCCGAAGTAGCGGTAGACCTCGGTCAGGGCCGGGTTGTGCGCGGCCTCCACGACCGCGGTGTGGAACTCCAGGTCGTGCTCGACGGTGGCCTCACGGCCGGTCCGCTCGGGGTGTGCGGCGATCACCGCCGCCTCCCGCTCCAGCGCGTCGCGCATCCGGCGCAGGTCCTCGGGGGTGTGCCGGACGGCGGCCAGCCGGGCGGCCTCGGCCTCCAGCGCCGCTCGGACCTCCAGCACGTCCCGCACGTCCGAGCGCTGCACGCCGCGCAGGACCGCGGCGGGGTCGCTGGTGCTGCGCACGAAGGTGCCCTCGCCCTGCCGGGTGACCAGCATCCCGGCGTGCACCAGGACCCGGATCGCCTCGCGGACGGTGTTGCGGCCCACCTGGAGCCGCTCGGCGAGCTCGTGCTCGGTGGGGATCCGCTCGCCGACCGCCCAGCGGCCTTCGGCGAGCTGCCCGCGGAGCTGTTCGATGGCGGCGTCCACCAGCGAGAGCCGTCCGGCGGCCCGCAGGCTCCCGCCCCCACTGCCGCTCGCGCTGGCGTTTGCGCTGGTCACCTGCCACCTCCGTCCCTTGCACCGGTCGCCGCGCGGACCTGCTCCGCGCCACTTGCCCGGTCATCCTACAACTACAGGGGGACTGGGTGGCAGCTTGGGGGAAGCTGCAAGTGGAGGCCCGCCCAGTGACTTCGCAATGATGCCTTTATATGCTCCGCTGAAAGCTCTACGTGTCTGAACGAGATGACAGCGGGTCCGCTAGGGCATCGCGGCACATCCCGGGGGCGCCGAGCGTTGCCACTGCGCGTGCTCACAACTGCGCGTGGCTGTTTCTGCCGCCGGTGAAGGGTGTACGAATGTCAGGCCAGTGGGCGGGAGCGTCCGATCACGACGCCGGGTTGTGGCGTCCGGAGGATGCCCCGCTGGATGCGGCCCCGCGTGAGGGCGGCCGCCGCGCCGCCCGGCTGGCCTCGTCCGCTCCCACCGCCGAGCAGTCGCCCACCGTTCCCGGGCAGACGCGCAGCGGTGGGCGCGCGGAGGCCCGGCGGGCCGCCCAGGGGCGCGGCGGGCGTGGCGGCAACGGCGGCGGGCCCGGCGGCCCGGGTGGCCCCGGCGGTCCGGCCGGCGGCCACGGCCGCAAGAAGGTCGCCCCCAAGAAGTCCAACAAGAAGAAGATCATCGCCTGGACGGCCGCCTCGGCGGTCATCCTGGTGGCCGCTGGTGCGGGTGCGGTCTACTACGAGCTCGACGGCAACATCAACAGCTTCGACCGGGCCGGCATCTCCACCGACCGGCCGGCCGCGGCCGCGGCCGACGCCAACGGCAACAAGCCGGTCAACGTCCTGTTGATCGGGTCGGACTCGCGCGGCGACGGCAACAGCGACCTCGGCGGTGGCGGCGACGGCGGTGCCCGCTCGGACACCACGATCCTGCTGCACGTCTACGCCGACCACAAGCACGCGGTGGGCGTCTCCTTCCCCCGGGACTCCCTGGTCCAGATCCCGCCGTGCCTGGTGAACGGCAAATGGACCAAGGTCCAGGCGAGTGCGATGTTCAACTCGGCCTTCTCGATGGGAAATACCGACAAGGGCAATCCCGCCTGCACACAGAACACGGTGGAGAAGCTCACCGGGATGCGGGTGGACCACACCCTGGTGGTGGACTTCAACGGATTCTCGTCGATGACCAAAGCCATCGGCGGTATCCAGGTCTGCATGCCCAACGCGGTCTACGAGGGCGACCTCAACCCCAACCTGGGCCACAAGGGGAACCAGATCTTCTCCAAGGGCCTGCAGACCGTCTCCGGCCAGCAGGCGCTGAACTACGTGCGACTGCGGCACGGTGTCGGTGACGGCTCCGACATCGGGCGCATGCAGCGCCAGCAGGCGTTCCTCTCCGCGATGATCAAGAAGGTCAAGGGCGAGGGGATGGACCCCACCACGCTGCTGCCGCTGGCGGACGCCGCCACCAAGTCGCTGACCGTGGACCCCGACCTGGCCTCGGCCGACAAGCTGCTGAGCTTCGCGCTGTCGATGAAGAACATCGACCTGAAGAACATCCAGTTCATCACCACGCCCTGGCGCTTCAACAAGGAGCGGGTGGACCTGGTGCACCCGGCCATCGACAACCTGTGGGCCGCCCTGAAGGCCGACCACACGCTGGACGGCCAGGACGCCAGCGGCCAGCAGGCGGACGCCCCCTCGGACAGTCCCGCCCCCGCCCAGCCGAGTTCCCCGCCGCCCGCGCCGGTCGCGGCCGGCGACGTGAACGGCGCCGGCGCGCGGGTGATGGTCTACAACGGCACCACCACCAAGGGCCTGACCACCCCGGCCGCGGTCAAGCTCAAGGAGGCCCGGTTCACCGTCTCGGGCACCGCCAACGCGGCCTCGCAGAACCACGACACCACGGTGATCGAGTACGGCGCGGCGGACCTGAAGTCGGCCCAGCTGCTGGCCCAGGTCTTCCCGGGGGCCACCTTGGAGAAGAGCGCCACGGCCGGCCTGAGCATCACGCTGGGCAAGGACTACGCGGCGGCCAACGGCGGGGCGGCGGCCCCGGCGGCCGGCACGACCGGCGCCGGCGCGTCGGCTCCCGCCGCCCCGGCCCCGCTGCCCTCCAGCATCACCAACGGCGGCCGCACGGCCGACGACGACCCGTGCAGCAACGTGTCGTACAACGGCTGACCGCGGCGCCGCCCGCACGGCACGGAACGGGCCCGCCCCCACCACGCGGTGGGGGCGGGCCCGTTCGGTCGTGCGGGGCGCCAGGGGGGCGGCCGGTGAAGCGGGTTGACGGCCGGTCAGCCGTAGAGGCGCTCCAGCACCAGAGCGACGCCGTCGTCGGCGTTGCTCTCGGTGACCTCGTCGGCCACCTCCAGCAGCTCCTGGTGGGCGTTGGCCATCGCCACCCCGTGCGCGGCCCAGTGGAACATCGGCACGTCGTTGGGCATGTCGCCGAAGGCGAGCGTGTCCGGGGCCTTGAGGCCCAGCCGGCGGGCCGCCACCGCCAGCCCGGTGGCCTTGGAGAGCCCCAGCGGCAGCAGTTCGAGGATGGACTCGCCGGCCACCGTGACGCCGACCAGGTCGCCGGCCACCCGCCGGGCGGCCGCGGCGAGTTCGTCCTCGGTCAGCTCGGGGTGCTGGATGTAGAGCTTGCTGATCGGCTCGGTGAACAGGTCGCCGGCGCCGTCCACCCGGACCACCGGCAGGTCGGAGAGCAGCCGGTAGTCGGCCATCGCCAGGACGGCGCCCTCCAGCCCGTCCCGGCCGGCGGCGACGCTGAGCGGGCCGACCTCGGCCTCGATCTTGGCCAGCGCCACCGCAGCCAGCCGCCGGTCCAGCGTCATCGAGGTGAGCAGCCGGTGCGCGCCCGCGTCGTAGACCTGGGCGCCCTGGCCGCAGACCGCCAGGCCGGTGTAGCCGATCTCGTCGAAGACCGGCCGGGCCCAGGCGGCCGAGCGGCCGGTGACGACGATGTGCACGGCCCCGGCCGCCGTGGCCGTGGCCAGGGCGGCGCGGGTGCGCGCGGAGACGGTCTCCACGGGCGTCAGCAGGGTGCCGTCCAGGTCGGTGGCGACCAGCCGGAACGGCAGCCCGGCGGTCACGTGACCGGGTCCAGCGTGGTCCGGCCGCCGAAGTAGGGGCGCAGCGCCTGCGGCAGGACCACCGAGCCGTCGGCCTGCTGGTGGTTCTCCAGGATCGCCACGATGGTCCGCGGCACGGCCACCAGGGTGCCGTTGAGGGTGGCCAGCGGGCGGACCCTGCCCTCCTCGCGCATCCGGATGGAGAGCCGGCGGGACTGGTACTCGGTGGTGTTCGAGGTCGAGGTGACCTCGCGGTACTTGCCCTGGGTCGGGATCCAGGCCTCGATGTCGAACTTGCGGGCGGCCGAGGAGCCGAGGTCGCCCGAGGCCACGTCGATCACCCGGTAGGGCAGCTCCAGCGCGTTGAGGAAGTCCTTCTCCCACTGCAGCAGGCGGCGGTGCTCGGCCTCGGCCTCCTCGGGGGAGGTGTAGACGAACATCTCGACCTTCTCGAACTGGTGCACCCGGATGATGCCGCGGGTGTCCTTGCCGTAGGTGCCGGCCTCACGGCGGAAGCAGGACGAGTAGCCGGCGTAGCGCAGCGGCAGCTTCTCGGCCTCGATGATCTCGTCCATGTGGTACGCCGCCAGCGGGACCTCGCTGGTGCCGACCAGGTAGCGCTCCTCCTCTTCGAGGAAGTAGACGTTCTCGGCGGCCTGGCCCAGGAACCCGGTGCCGTCCATGGCCGCGGGGCGGACCAGGGCCGGGGTGATCATCGGGATGAAGCCGGCCGCAGTCGCCTGGGCGATCGCCATGTTGACCAGCGCCAGCTCCAGCAGCGCGCCGGGGCCGGTCAGGTAGTAGGACCGCGAGCCGGCCACCTTGGCGCCGCGCTCGGTGTCGATGGCCCCGAGGATCTGGCCCAGCTCGACGTGGTCGCGGGGCTCGAAGCCCTCGGCGGCGAAGTCGCGCGGGGTGCCGATCTCCTCCAGGGTGACGAAGTCCTCCTCGCCACCGACCGGGGCGGCCGGGTCGATGAGGTTGGCCAGCGAGCGGACCAGCCGCTCGGCCTCCTCCTTGGCCTGGCCCTGCTCGGCGTCGGCGGCCTTGACGTCGGCGGCCAGCGTGCCGGCCCGGGCCAGCAGCGCGGCCTTCTCCTCGCCCTGGGCCTTGGGGATCTGCTTGCCGAGCAGCTTCTGCTCGTTGCGCAGTTCGTCGAAGCGACTGCCCGAGGACCGGCGGCGCTCGTCGGCGGCGAGGAGGGCGTCGACGAGCTCGACGTCCTCGCCACGGGCGCGCTGCGAGGCGCGCACTCGGTCAGGGTCCTCACGAAGCAGGCGAAGGTCAATCACGGGCCCACCTTACCGGGGCGGGGGTCCGCCACAGGTACGGGTTTCCCACCGTGGGCCCGGGCTGGGGATAACCGGGGAAAACCTGTGGATAACTTGCTGGGGACGATCTTCGGGGGACTTCTGTCCACAGGCCCGGGTGGGGGGCTGTGGATGAGTGCGAAGACGGGAAACTCGGAGAACTTTATAAGGTATTCGAGGTTTCAAACCTCTATCCAGCTGCTCGGCTGAAGGAATTCCTCCACTCGGACAGGTGATTCCATGGCATAGGGGTGACTCTGGTGCGATTAGTCCGATCTGGCGTGCTTGTAGATGATCCGATCGGACATGGGAGTGGCTATGCCGTTTTGTCGACTCGTCCCCAGGCCTGTGGATAACCTGCTCTTCGACGGCTTGTGGATGAACACCCGGGCTGCTCAGCGGCCTGTGGATGACGGTGCGTGCCGGAGCGGCTGCGCGGCGACCGGCCGGTATCACCCGCGTGGGCGCGTCATGAACGACCGGGAAACGAGCGGCCGGCCGCCGTTCGGCGGGGGGAGGGGACGACGACCGGCGGGGCGGGTCAGTCCTCGCTGCGCCCGTCGAGGCAGCGCGCCAGCCAGTCCGCGGCCCGGACGAAGTCCTCGTCCGAGGTGCCCGGCTGGCGGGCCGACCGGGCACGCCGGTCGGCGCGCGGATAGGAACCGAGGAATCGGATCTGCGGGCAGATCCGGCGCAGTCCCATCAGCGTCTCGGAGACCCGGCGCTCGGCCAGGTGCCCCTCGCAGTCGATCGAGAAGCAGTAGTTCCCCAGGCCCTGACCGGTGGGCCGGGATTCGATCCGCATCAGGTTCACGCCGCGCACCGCGAATTCCTGCAGCAGTTCCAGCAGGGCACCGGGGTGGTTGTCGCCCAGCCAGACCACCATCGAGGTCTTGTCCGCGCCGGTCGGCGAGGAGACCCGGCCCGGGCGGCCCACCAGCACGAAGCGGGTGGTCGCGTTCTCGGCGTCGTGGATGTCGGTGACCAGCGGCTCCAGCCCGTAGAGCGGCGCCGCGAACTCGCCCGCGAAGGCGCCGTCCATCACGCCCTCCTGGACCAGCCGCGCACCCTCCGCGTTGGACGAGGCGGCCTCCCACTGCGCGTGCGGCAGGTGGGTGCCCAGCCAGCGGCGGACCTGCGGGTGGCCCACCGGGTGGCTGGTGACGGTCTTCACGTCGGCCAGCGTGGTGCCGGGCCGCACCAGCAGCGCGAAGGTGATCGGCAGCAGTACCTCGCGGTAGACCATCAGCGGGGCGCCGGTGGCCAGCTCGTCGGTGGTGGTGGTGACCGCGCCCTCCACCGAGTTCTCGATCGGCACGAAGGCGCCGGCGGCCTCGCCCAGGCGCACCGCGTCGAGGGCGGCCTGCACCGAGGCGAGCGGCACCAGCTCCCGGGTCGCCGCCTCGGGCAGGGTGTGCAGAGCAGCCTCCGTGAAGGTGCCCGCGGGCCCGAGGTAGGTGTAGCGGGTGGCCGACATTTCGTGCCTCCGTGCAGCGTCACGTACCGGATACCAGACCTGCCACCATAGCCACTCCCGGCCCGGCCCGGGCCCGGAGTCCAGGGCTTGGTCGGCCGCGGGCGGCCCGCGGGCGGGCCCGGGTCGGCTGTGGCGGGCGGCTCAGCCCTCCAGCAGGGCCTGTCCCACGTACCCGCCGCGGGCCCCGGCCTCGGCCGTGACCCCGGGCGGGACCGCGTACAGCCCGCTGGCCTCGTGCCGCAGGAAGCGCGAGAGCCCGTCGGCGCGGGCCAGTGCGCGCTGCACCGGCACGAAGCCGCGGGCCGGGTCGGCCTGGAAGGCCAGGAAGAGCAGCCCCGCGTCCGGTGCGCCGTCCGGCCGCACGCCGTCCGCGTAACTGAAGCCGCGGCGCAGCATGGCCGCGCCCGCGTTGGCCGCCGGCGCGGCCACCCGGATGTGCGCGTCGGCGGGGATCGCCAGGGTGCCGTCCGGGTTCTGCCGGGTCAGGTCCACCGCGGTGCCCTCGACGCCGCCGGAGAGCGGGGCGCCGTCCGACTTGCGCCGGCCGATCACCCGTTCCTGGCGGTCGGTGGGCAGGTTCTCCCAGTTGTCCAGCAGCATCCGGATCCGGCGCAGCACCAGGTAGCTGCCGCCCGACAGCCAGTCGGGACCGGTGGCCAGGATCCGGGCGGCGAAGTCCGGGTCGGTGGGCCTGGGGTTGTTGGTGCCGTCGACCTGGCCCATCAGGTTGCGTCCGGTGCGCGGCCCGGCGGTGGCGCCCGGGGTCCGCGCGAAGCCGGTCATCTGCCAGCGGACGGTGGCGGTGCCGAGGGCCTGCCGCTGCAGCACCCGCAGGGCGTGGAAGACCACCAGGGCGTCGTCGGCGCCGATCTGCACCAGCAGGTCGCCCTCGCTGCGGGAGGGGTCGATGGCGTCCTCGGGGAAGGCCGGCAGCGCGACGAGCGCGGGCGGGCGCCGGGCGGCGAGATCGGCGCGCTCGAAGAGGGTGGCGCCGAAGCCGAAGGTGACGGTGAGCGAGCTGGGACCGGCGTCCAGCGCGATCTGGTTCTCGCCCGCCCTCGACCAGCGCTGGAGCAGCGCCCGCAGTTCGGCCCGCCCGGCGCCGGGCACCAGGTCGAAGGCGACCAGCTGCACCCGGGCCTGCTGCGGCTGCAGGATGCCGGCCTGCTGCGGCCCGTGGAAGTCGATCCGGGCCGTGCCCAGCGCAGGCGGGCCCGCCGCGGCGCCGGG